>JBJERD010000245.1:0-13175 GCA_051882095.1 Oscillospiraceae bacterium | reverse complement strand
TAAACAAGATGATGAAGTCCCTTGGGACCTGTGGAACCGATATACATACCCGGTCTTTTTCTTACCGCCTCAAGTCCTTCAAGAACCTGTATCTGATTTTCGTCATAATTGTTGCTCTTGTCCACCTGAGATATCTTCTCGTTTTCAATTTCGATGTTATCCAAAAAATAACCCCCTAATCCGGTTTATGACTTTTACTGATGTTCTTGTAACGTTTAAACAAAGTTGAACAAGCCATCTGGCTTATATATACAGTTTCGGTAAGCTCCTCGTCAAGACACACCACAAAGCTTTTGGGCATTTCATAGGTGCAGTTGACCACTCTTTTTTTCTTTGAGGCGTCTGCCAGAAACTCTTTTGTATATTTTGAGACCGAGGTGTTCTCAATATCGAAAATACCTACGATATCCTTTACATTTACAATAAACTCGTTTCCAAGATGAAGATACATTTAAGGCTGCGCTCCTTTTTCATGTTCAGCTATTCTTCCGCCTTTTATCTTATAAAGCTTTCCGTTCTTGTTGTAAAACGGAATATTATCATCACAGCAGGTTATGAACACCTGCATTTTATCTATTCTTGAAATAACGAACTCCTGCCTTGACGGGTCAAGCTCGCTGAGCACGTCGTCAAGCAGAATTACCGGAGCGTCGTCAGTTTCTTCCGTCAGAATATACGCCTGCGCAAGCTTTAAAATAAGCGCAATTGAACGGTGCTGCCCCTGCGAAGCAAACTCTCTTGCAGGAAGCCCGTTTATATACGCCGCAAGGTCGTCTCTGTGAACTCCTTTAAGCGTAAAGCCTGCCCTTATATCCTCGCTTCTGTTATTTTCAAGGCATTTCAGATATTCCTCAGCCAAGTCCTTTTTATAATCGGTTCTTCCCTCAAGCTCGTCAAATACCGTGGAGCAGTATTTAAGCTCCAGCTTTTCCTTGCCGCCCGATATCTCGTTATAAAGCCGTGAGGTAAAAATATACAGCTTTTTAGAATAATTATATCTCAAAAGCGAAATATACGCTCCCATCTGTGCAAGCTGTATATCCCACACTTCAAGCTCGTCGGCAGAAGACCTTCCGAAAGCTATGTTTTTCAGCAGAACATTTCTCTGTTCGGCAAGCTGTTCATACTTTTCAACCACGCTGTTATACGAGGTCTTTATCTGCGATACCGACAGATCTAAAAACTGCCGCCTTTTTTCGGGCGAACCCTTTGAAAGCTCCAGATCCTCAGGCGTAAACACAACGCAATCCAGATTTCCGAAAAGCTTTGAGGGCGCTTTCAGCTTTACCCCGTTAAGACTGCAAACCTTATCCTTTATATAAGGCTTTGCCATGCTGTATTTTATTATCTGTTCACGGCTTTTATCTTTGAATTTCAGCTGAATATTCATAACGTCGCCGTCAATGTCTATCATGCCCTTGTCCTTTGTGCTGCGGAAGCTTTTAACTCCGCTGCAAAGCCAAATGGCTTCAACAAGATTTGTTTTTCCCTGCGCATTGTCTCCGCAGAAAACATTCAGCGACTTGTCGGGATAAATATTTATCCCTTTTAAATTCTTAAAGCCGTTTACACACAATTCAGTGATCTGCATTTATTCTACCACTATCTCGCTTGCGATCTCGTCTATCTGCACACGGTCGCCTTTTCTGACCTTCTTACCTCTCATAGTGCAGACCTCGCCGTTGAACTTGATCCTCTCTTCGGCAATTATCTCCTTGCCTATTCCGCCGGTCTCAACTACCCCGGCATATTTCAGCAGCGAATCAAGCTTTATATACTCGGTATCTATGTGTACCTTTATCTCCTTATACTTCATAAAAAACTCCAACTATTTCAATTGACAATTGACAGTTGACAATTGACAATTATTTTCAATGCACAATTCACAATGCATAATGCATAATTATTGTTTGACTTTTAATTTAATCGGTTATACCCAAATAAAACAGAAACCAAATATCAATTCACAATTGTTGTAAGCTTCAAAACCTAACGCATCTTATTCATTCCAACCAGCCGACACACAGAACTTACCTTTATCATTAACCTATCGGAGGCTGATTGCCCCGTGCGGGCTAGCACCTGATTGCGCCGTCCGCGCTAGGACCCCCGTGCGGGCTAGGACTCCTTAGATAGTCTTACGGGGAGGACTAGGAAGGTGTAATTTTCGCCTTCGGTGGGGACTATCTTCATAGGAAGCAGACTGCCGCTCATCTGGAGCTTTACCTTGTCTTCATTTACTGCCTTTAATGGGTCAAGAAGATATTTGCACTTGAATCCTATCTCTATTACAGGTCCTGCCATGTCCGCTCTTATTTCGTCGGATATCTTTCCTAACGTGGTTGAACACTTTACCTTTATCAGCCCGTTTTCAAAATAACACCTTACTGGACTGGGCGCTCTCTCGCTTATAAGAAGCATCGCTCTTTCAAGAGTGGATATAAGCTCTTTTCTGTCAACTATAACCTCTGTGGTGCAGTTCTGCGGAATAGCGCTTCTGTATGGGTGAAATTCTCCCTCTAAAAGTCTTGAATATACAAGATATCCGTTTATCTCAAATACAATGTGCTTGGGCGATACAAATATCATGCACTTGTCTTCGTCGTTGTCGCTGAGAAGCTTTGCAACCTCAGAAAGAGTCTTTGACGGAACTACAAATTTCTTTGAACCCTCATACTTTATGCTCTCAGTCCTTACCGCAAGCCTGTAGCCGTCGATAGCCGCAAGAGTTACGCTGCCGTTTTCTATCTCAAAAAGCTCTCCCTTTAAAATAGGCTTCATGTCCGATACCGCAACGGCAAATATGGTCTGGTTTATCATGCTCTTTAAAACAGTCTGAGGTATCTCAACAGCGTCTGAGCTGTCCTTTGCAGGAAGCTCGGGATATTCGTCCGCCGCAAGAGCGCTTATATTGTAAGTAGTTACTCCGCTTGAAAGCGTTACCTGAAGATTTTCTCCAACCTCCATAAGAATATCGTCGGCAGGCATCTTCTTTATCATTTCGCTGAAAAGTCTTGCGTTTAAAATAAACTCTCCCTTGTCGTCCGAATTTACAGCGATCGTCGTTCTTATTCCTATCTCAAGATCATATCCCGTAAGCTCCAAAAGAGAGTTTTCAAGCTTTAGTTTTATTCCCTCCAGAGAAGGCATTGCACATCTTTCAGATACTGCCTTTGATACGTTTATTACCGCTTCGTAAAGCGAAAGCTTGTTGCATATCAGCTTCATAGACCACCATTCCATTCCTTATAATTTTACCGTCTTTCTTTCAACATAACATTTTCTTTTACCTTTGCTCCTGCTCTGTTTTGATAACATAACATAATATTTATTTTAGTAGTAGTAGTAGTGTCCTTTGAAAATGTTGAAAGCTTTATATATCCTTTTCTCACAGTACTTTGACCGCCAGAATATTTCAACTTGGTTTTTAACCGTGATTGTTGAATATGTTGATAAAAGATCTGCGGTTGAAAAGGTTGAATTTTTGTTTGTTGATTGTTGAACAAAAACGCAAAAAATTGTTGAAAATCAAAACGCCTTGTGATTTTAAACTTTTCTGTTTTGAAAACAAAGATCTGATTTTGTTGATTAATGTCGTTATAAATTTCCCCGATACTGATTTTTCAGCATTGACGACGTTTTCATAATGTTGAAAACTATGTTGAATATGTTGAAAAGACGGTTAATTGTCTTTCAGATTTTTTATTATATCGTCAACAGTTTCCTTGATGTCGGAATTTCTTTTGAGAAGCTCAACCACATCCTGATAATGAATAGTCATTGTGGAGTGATTTTTGTTAAGCTCTTTTCCGATGTCAACATAGGTCATACCCTTTACTTCTTTGAGAAGATAAATAGTGATCTTTCTTGCAAGAGAAATATTCGCCCTGCGGTTTGCCGAGCGTATATCCTCGGGAGTTACCTTGAACGCAGAAGCAACGTCGTTTATTATTCTGTCAACCGTTATCTCGGCAGGATGATTTTCTATCATTATCTCCTTGATAACTCTCTGCGCCATTGATATTGAAGGAACCTCGTTTGTGTATGTTGTGAGAGCCTTCATTTTATTTACCGTGCCTTCAAGCTGACGGATATTAGTCTTTATCTTTTCGGCGATTATCCTTGCAATGTTGTCGGAAAGCTGAAGATCCAGAAGCTCAGCCTTGCGCTTTACGATAGCCATTCTGGTCTCAAAATCAGGCGGCTGAATATCTACCTGTACGCCCAGCGAAAAACGTGAGCGTATTCTGTTTTCAAGCTTTGATATCTTTGAAGGTGCGATATCAGACGTGAGCACTATCTGCTTGCCTGCGTTGTAAAGGTCGTTGAAGGTGTGGAAAAACTCCTCCTGTATCCTTTCCTTGCCTGCAATAGACTGAACGTCGTCCACCAGAAGAAAATCAGCGTTGCGGTACTTGTCGTGAAAAGCTATTGTCTGTTTGTATTCGATAGCCTTTACAAGCTCGTTCATAAAGTTCTCGCCTGTAGTGTAGATAAGATTTATGTCCGGATTTTTCTTTTTGACCTCATTTTCGATAGCCTTCATAAGATGAGTTTTACCAAGTCCCGAATCACCGTAAATAAAAAGCGGATTGAAAGCCTGATTTGTGTTAATCTCTCCCGAAGCCTCGTTCTTTCCCGCAACAGCTATGGAGAATGCATAAGCAAGCTCGTTTGATTTGCCCTTGATAAAGTTTTCAAAGGTAAGGCTGCTGCTGTACTGAGTGGGAGCCGAAACTGTGGGAGAAGGCTCTGAAAGCTCCTGTTCGTCGGTTTTTTCTTCCTTTGATTTCACAAGTATCTTCAGCTCAACGTCAAAGCCTAAAACCTCCAGAAAAGCTCGTTTCAAAAGATCTTCATATACGTCGAGAGTTGTTTTTTTCGTAAACTCGCTGTCAGTCAGAAGATAAGCCGTGTTGTTTTCAAGCTTGTACGGCTCAAGTATCTTTATCCATCTGTTATAACCTATATCGCTGACTGTGGGGTCTGCTTCACAGTATTTCAATACGCTTTGAAATGCCTCGTTAAAAGACTCCATTTCTAAGACCATTCCTTTCCTTTCACAAGAGTAAAAATCCCGTTTGTGTAGGTTTTTACGCATAGATTTTTATTTTGATCGGAGTGTATTTTCTTTAAATTCTGAAAAATAGGCACAATAATCAATTCTATTTAATTATAACACGTTTTAAAGAAAAATTCAAGTGTAAAATTGAAATCTATATAATTAATAATAGTGTAAAATACAAGTATAATAAGAATTAAAAATCAGATACCCGATATACCAAAGTAAAAGCTTGCAGGCACTATATATAGTATCAATAAAATTAAAGTCATAAAAAATTAAAAAAACAGGGTAAATCTGACCTGTCCTGTCACGCAAATACTGGGTTTGTTATAAAAATAAAATATTAAAAAAATTATGAACAGACTTGACAAAGCCTACTGTGTTGGGTTATAATGTTTAATTGCAAGGGCTTATTGTCTGTATACGATGATACAGCTGTATGCTCAATAACGGATGTGTAAAAATGTTTCCGTTTAAATTCGGAAGGGAGGATATTTGAATGAAAAGAACTTATCAGCCTAAGAAGCTTCAGAGAAAAAAGGTACACGGTTTTATGAAAAGAATGTCTACCAAGAACGGTAGAAAGGTTTTGGCTCGCAGAAGAGCAAAGGGAAGAGCAAGACTCAGTTATTGATCCGTAATTATTGACCATATACCATTCAGATCTCTGTATGGTATAGGGTCTTTCTCTTTATTATAGAAGCTTTAATTAATTTTTTATTTTAATTCATAATAAATATGATAATAAAGCAAGTTAAAGTTTTAGGGGACATGCTATGCTTTTTACTGAAATAATGAAGGATAACAGCGCATTTTTAAGGTGCTACAGAAAAGGCAGATTTGTGTGTGAAAGCTATGCGGCGGTTTATTTTATTCCAAACGGTCTGCCAATAAATAGACTGGGTATAACCGCAGGTAAAAAGCAGGGAAACGCTGTTGAGAGAAACAGGATAAAGAGAATTTTCAGAGCGGCTTATCGTCTGAACGAAGTAAGCTTTCCTATCGGATACGATATTGTGTTTGTGGGAAGAAATGATATCTGTGAGAAAAAATCCACAGATATCGAGGCTTTTATAAAAAAGAAAGTCATAAGGGAAATGAACAGACCGCCAAAAAAGAAGAAAAAAGCCTGATCTTACGGCGAAAATAAAAATGAGATGGATATTTGTTTATCTTATAAAGTTTTATAAGAAATTTATCAGTCCTATGTTTCCGGCAAGGTGTAAGTATTATCCCACCTGTTCAAGCTATGCGCTGGAGGCTTACAGAAAGCATGGATTTATAAAGGGAACGATATTGAGCGTATGGAGAATTTTAAGATGCAATCCGTGGAGCAACGGAGGCGTCGATCATGTTCCCGAAGAATTTAATTTATTTAAAAGTAAGAAAAGAAAATGAGTGCGGGTCAAGGTATTTGTGCTTTGACTGAAGGCCGGTTTTTTTCGGCCGTTTTTTGTATACAAGACTTGGAGGAATAAAATGAGTTTATTTGCAACTCCTTTGGGATGGATAATGAAGGGCTGCTATGCTCTTGTTCATAATTACGGTATAGCGCTGCTTATTTTTACTGTTATCACAAGACTGGTAACGCTGCCTTTGCAGATAAAGCAGCAGAAAAGCCAGGCAAAGATCTCAATGATACAGCCTGAGCTTGAAAAGCTGAAAAAGAAATATGCAAAAAATCAGGAAAAGCTTAACGAGGAAACGATGCTGCTTTATTCAAAAAAGGGCATAAATCCTATGGCAAGCTGCCTGCCTATGATAATTACAATGGTTATCCTCTTTTCAATGATCCCTGTTATTTACGGACCGCTGACATACGTTTCGGATCTGGACAAGGATTCGGTGGAAAAGAGCAATACACTTATTACAAATCTCGCTACAATGAGTACCGAGATAAAAAGCAAGGATACTTCTATAGAAGAGCTTCTCAAGGGCTTTGAGGAAGAAGGAAAAGAAGATATCTATGCTGCTCTAAAAGAAACGCTCAGCAATAAAGACGAATATAAAAAGACTGCAAAGGCTATCGACTCCGATAACGAATGGGAACAGGTTCTTAAAGCTGTCGAAAAGCATAACGATATCGACAAGTTTATCACAAATGAGAAGTATGTTTCGCAAAATCTTGCACAGTCAAGACCTGAGCTTGTTACCTTCGATTTTGTAGATAAGAGCAAGGAAAACGCAAAATATGCGGATATTCTTCCCGATGATGTAAGAAAAGAAGCTGAAAATTTCAAGTATGAATTTTTCGGACTTTCTCTTGGAGCTATCCCGAAGGTAAAAAGTCCGCTGGTAATAATCCCGCTGCTGTCGTTTATTCTGCAGCTTGCCTGCACGGTGATTTCGCAGCTGTTTATGAAAAAGAATAATCCTGCTGCCGCAAGCATGGGCGGTTCGATGAAGGTTATGCTTTACATTATGCCTTTCTTCTCACTGTGGATCGCATTTGCATATCCTGCTGGACTGGGTCTTTACTGGATATATTCTTCACTGTTCGCACTGCTCCAGACTATTTTCCTTAACGTAGTTTATACTCCTCAGCACGTTCAGGAGCTTGTTGAGAAAGAAATGGAAAAGGAAAAGAAGAAGAGAAAAAACGGTAAGCAGTCGTTTATGGAAAAAGCTATCGAGATCCAGAGAGAGCAGAACGGTCAGGCAAAGGCAAGATCCTACGTCGAGGAAGATGAAGATGATGACGACGGCGAGGAGAAAAAGCTTTCAAAGGCAGAGCTTAAAGAGCTTCAGAGAAAGAAGCTGAATGAAGCAAGAAAAAGAATGGCTGAAAAATACGGCGACGAATATAACGAAAACGATAATTGACAAAATATTTCCCGAAAGGATTGATAATAGTGAAACAGGTATTTAACGCTCCGTCTGTGGAAGAAGCAAAAAAAGCAGCCGGCGAGGCTTTCGGAGTTGAAGTGGAAAAGATAAGCTTTAACGTTCTTGAAGAGCCAAAGAAGGGCTTGTTCGGAAAGATCAAGGGTGAAGCAAGGGTAGAGGCTGAATATTGTCCTCCCACAAAGGCTGACATTGCAAAGGAATATATGATGAATGTAGTTTCTGCAATGGGAATCGAGAATGTTACCGTTGAGGTAACAGAGACTGAAAACGGCGCAGTTTTTGAAATAAACGGCGACGGCTTTGAAGAGCTTATCGGCAAAAAGGGAGAGCTTCTTGATTCTCTTCAGTATCTTTCATCGCTTGTATGCAACAAGGTAGACAGAGAGTATTTCAGGATCTCAACAGACTGCAACGGTTTCAGAGAAAGAAGAAAGAAGCAGCTTGAAGAGCTTGCTGTAAAGATCGCAAACAGCGTAAAGAAAAATGGAAGAACATCTGCTCTTGAGCCGATGAATCCTTATGAGAGAAGAATCATTCACGCTGCTGTATCGGAAATCGAGGGAGTTACTTCCCGTTCAACCGGCGAAGAGCCTTACAGAAAGGTAATTATCAGCTCTACCGAGAAGAAATTCAAGGACGGCGGATACAGAGGCAAAGGCGGCAGAAGAAACGGCGGACGCCGTGACAGAAAGCCAAAGGCTCATTTTGATATCACCACAAGCTTTGAAAAGGACTACAAAAAGCCAAAGCCTGAGGATAATCTTGATGCAGGTCTTTACGGAAAAATTGAATTTTAATTACTAAAAAAGAAAGCTTCGGCTTTCTTTTTTTTGCCCGTTTCGCCATTTGAATTGTAAATTCTCGCCGATATGTCTGTTTAACAGAGAAAAAATGCTGACTTACAGAGAAAGATGGAGAAAAGTTCTCGGAATAATTTATGGATTTTATTTTTGTCTGATGATATAATTCAGATAAAGAAAAAAAACAAAAAGCGAGGTTATTGATATGAGCATTATGACGAAAACACGGGAAAGAAACGTTCAGACGGTAAAAGAGCTTGGTAAGGTGGTAGAAGTCCCGATAAATGCGATCTCGGCAAATTCTGACCAGCCGAGAAAAAATTTCGATGCCGAGGAGCTGACAAAGCTGGCAAAAAGCATTTCTCAGGACGGGATAATCCAGCCGCTTATAATAAGAAAAGCGCAGTCAGGTTATGAGCTTGTTTCGGGAGAGCGTAGACTTAGAGCAGCAAAAATGGCAGGCTTCCGCAGCGTTCCGTGCGTGGTGGTGGACATTTCGGACAAGCGTTCCGCAGTTATTGCTCTTGTTGAAAATATCCAGCGTGCCGACCTTGATTTCTTTGAGGAAGCAAACGCAATATCGGTTCTCATTGAAAAATACTCCATGACGCAGGAGGACGCAGCAATACGTCTGGGAATGGCTCAATCGACTATCGCAAACAAGCTGCGGCTGCTTAATCTTACAGCGGAGGAGCAAAGGCTTATCCGTGCAAATTCTCTGTCCGAAAGACACGCAAGAGCGCTTTTGAAAATAGGTGATGAAGCACAGAGAAAAGAGATCCTAACGAAAGTGATCCGGAATAAAATGAACGTTGCTCAGACGGAAAAATACATATCTGAATGTGCGGAAAAAGAAAAGATAAAAAAGAGCTACAGAAAGCGAGCTGCGGTTTTCAAAGATATCAGGCTGTTTTTAAACACGGTGGATAAAGCGGTGGAGGTAATAAAGCTTGCAGGCATTGACACGCAGGTACAAAAGAAAAAACAGAACGGATTTATTGAATATACGATCAGAATAGCCGACAAAAGCGGCGAAGAGGTCAATACTTGAAATCAGGCGGACGGATATTTCGTCCGCTTTTATTGTTCCATGTGGAACAATTCGTATACCGGGGACGCTATTTTTATTCTTGATGTTTTTCGTCTGATCTCAATGTTCCACATGGAACAATTTTTTATATGTTTTTTAGTAAAAACCCTTTTCAAAAGAGAAAAAATATAGTATAATAATATTTACAGGTGCATGGAGTCATCTGTAAAATATACAAGGAGAATTGACATGGGAAAGATCATAGCCGTTTCAAATCAGAAAGGCGGAGTTGGAAAATCAACCACGGTAGTCAATCTGGCGGCGGTTTTCGGCAGCAAAGGTAAAAAGGTTCTGATAGTGGATTTTGACCCACAGGGAAACACCACTACCAGCTATGGTATAAGAAAGAAAAGTATTCGCAACACTGTATACGAGGTGCTCATGGGCGACTGCGGAGTTTTTGAAGCAGTTGTTGCAACTCAGTTCAGAGGAGTATCGGTTATCCCCACAACGCAGAAGCTCTCGGGAGCTGCGGTAGAGCTTGTGGGCATGAAAAACCGTGCAAAGCAGCTTCGTGAAAAAATAATCGAAGCCAAGGATTTCTACGATTATATTCTCATCGACTGTCCGCCCACACTTGATATGCTGACTATAAACGCTCTTGTGGCAGCCGATACTGTGCTTATTCCGCTGCAATGCGAATTTCTCTCGCTTGAAGGACTTGTTGAGCTTAATCAGACTATCGAGCGTGTGAAAAAAACTTGGAATAAGGATTTGAAAATCGAGGGTATACTGTTTACAATGTATGTTGAGCGCTACAAGGTAACAGGTCAGATTGTTGCGGAGGTCAAAAAGTATTTCGGAAGTCATGTTTTCAAGACGGTCATTCCGAGAAATATAGCCTTGTCCGAAGCGCCCAGCTTTGGTCAGCCTGCTCTTTATTACGATAAAAAGTCAAAAGGCTCAAAGGCTTATGAGGCTCTTGCCAAGGAGATAATCAAAAATAATATTTAGAGGTGATAAAATGGCAAGCACCTTTGGAGCTGTTCAGCTTGCGCATGAATTTCTAAGACAGCAGATCAAACAAGGTGAACTGTGTATAGACTGCACGGCAGGAAGAGGCAACGATACGGTTTTTCTTTGTTCTCTTGTAGGCAGCACCGGAAAAGTGCTGAGCTTTGATATTCAGAAAGAAGCTGTCGAAAGCACTGCCCTGCTTGTTGAACAGAACGGGTATTCTGATATTGCCCAAGTAATTAAAGACAGTCACGAAAATATTGACAAGTATGCAGAAGAAAACTCAGTGTCGGCAATAGTTTTCAATTTTGGCTGGCTTCCCGGCGGAGATCATAAGATACATACCGAGACGTCTTCAAGCATTGCGGCTATCGAAAAAGGCTTGAAGCTGCTTAAATCGGGCGGAGTAATGAGTTTGTCTATCTACTACGGCAGAGATACGGGTTTTGAGGAGAAGCAGGCAATTCTTGATTATATAGCAAAGCTGCCTGTGAAAAGCTATACCGTTATTGTAAGCGAGTTTGTGAACCGCCCCAATTGTCCGCCTATAAGCGTGAGAATTTACAAATCGGATGACGGAAAACTATAGGATTGTTCCACATGGAACATTTTAAATACAGGAAAGGATAAAAATATGGCTAAAAAAGAAAGACTTAAAAACGGACTTGATTCGTTATTTGAAGACAATTTCAACGAGATAGAGGACGAGAAAAACGGTGGGGTAACCCCGGTGAGGATCTCGCTTATCGAGCCTGACAGAAATCAGCCCAGAAGCGATTTTGATGAAGAAAAGCTGGGCGAGCTTGCCGATAATATCCGTCAGCACGGAGTTTTGCAGCCTATTCTTGTAAGACCTGCGGGCGAAGAAAGATATCAGATAGTAGCAGGTGAGAGGCGCTGGAGAGCTTCAAGAATTGCAGGACTTTCTGAGATCCCCGTTATAATAAAGGAGCTTTCGGACATCGAAGTTGCGCAGATAGCGCTTATCGAAAACATTCAGCGTGAGGATCTTAATCCCATAGAAGAAGCGAAGGCTTACAAGCGTCTTTCCGACGAGTTCGGAATGACTCAGGAGGACATTTCTAAAATAGTAGGAAAATCAAGAGCGGCGGTGGCAAATTCGGTAAGACTTTTAAAGCTTGAGCCGGACGTTCAGGCTGCGCTGATAAACAAGGATATCTCCACCGGTCATGCAAAAATTCTTGCAGGAATAGAGGACAAAACAAAGCAGAGCATACTTATGCTTCAGGCAAAAAATCAGGGCTTGTCGGTAAGACAGTTCGAGCAGCTTGTCAGCGAAATGACCGAAAATGACGGGAATAACGGCACAGGCAGGAAAAAGCAGTCGAAAAAAAGCACCTTCGGCAGCAAGGAAGAGGCTTTTCTTACCGAAGCCAAAAACGCTATTTACGGCGAATATGGCATTATGCCGCAGATAAAAAGAAATTCAAACGGCTCGGTGTCAATGGAAATACGTTTTGCCGATGATGAAATGTTCGGCGATTTTCTTAAAAGAATTTCTTCAAAATAACCGTTATTGTTGGGAGAATAGTTTATGAAAAAATACCGACCCTCCAAAAGAGCGGCAGCGGTGATATATATATTGCTGACTGTTGTTCTTGTGGTGGTGACGGCGGCAATATTTCTCATGATGCCGCTGCTGAAAAAATATGATATTTATGTAGCTGTGATATACTGGATATTCCATGCTTTTTGCGCCTGTGTGCTTATTCCGCTGTATTTCAAACATTCGTCTATAAGCGTTTCACATGAAGAAATAATCCAGACCAGCGGAATGCTCACTCTCAAAAGCGAGTATATGCCTATGGAGTCGGTAAAATCCGTTACGACCATAGTTACGCCGCTGGGTGGAATCACGGGGCTTAATTTCATAATAATAAACGCTCTGGGGTCGAAAATAATTCTGTCTTTCATGCGCAAAAACGATTGTCTTGAAGCAACAAAGTATGTAAACGACATTATCAAAGCAAGAGCGGTGAAAAATTAAAGTTTAGGGTCAAGCCCTTTTTAAAGGGCTTGCGGGTTCTTAGGGCAGAGCCCTAAGTCGCTCACCGCAGTGAGCGAAATCCCCTAACCGTAGGGAGCTCCGAAAGGGGTGAATTTCAAAACAGTCCGGTGGACTGTTTTGAAAGAGGGGAAGCCCTGCGATAGAGGGCTTCCCCTTATTCTGTGCATAAATACTTTTTCGATAAACACTAACGGCGGTCAGATCTGACCGCCGTTTTTATATAATGATTATTTAATCACGTCTTTTCCGCCCATGTACATTCTCAAAGCTTCGGGTATCCTTACAGAACCGTCCTCGTTAAGATTGTTTTCAAGAAATGCAATAAGCATTCTCGGCGGAGCAACAACAGTGTTATTAAGCGTATGTGCAAAATATTTGCTTCCGTCC
>JBJERD010000244.1:0-13238 GCA_051882095.1 Oscillospiraceae bacterium | reverse complement strand
GTTGATATTGTTAACGCTGTTTTCCGAGAAAATGATCTGTCTGCGCCTTATCTCACTTTTTATTGAAACCATAGCTCGATTTATCTGATTGCCTGACAGGTTGGATATCTGTCCTGCCATGTGGGGCAGTCCGGAAAACAGATTAGCCATTCCGCCGCCCTTAAAGTCTATAATAAGAAAAGCAACATCATCGGGACTAAAATTAATAGCTAAGGACAAAATATAAGTCTGAAGAGTCTCACTTTTTCCTGAACCTGTAGTACCTGCCACAAGTCCGTGGGGACCGTGATATTTTTCATGGATATCCAGAAAACAATCAGCTCCGCCGGCTTTCTTTCCAACCAAAGACTTCATGGTGTTGTAGGTTCGGTTCTTTCTCCAGCGTTCTGTGACGTTAAGCTCATCAAGCGTAACTGCGCCATACATTTCCATAAAAGTCAGCCTGGCAGGTATCTCGCTGTCGCTCTCGGTCTCAGGAACACGAAGCTCAGAAATGCGCTTTGCGAAGTCTTCCAGTTCTTCTGCTGTGATCATATCCAAAGTAAGCTTCTGCTTTTCATTTTCGGTATCCATTGCATTATAAATGAATGTACCGTATTCATCATTCTGAATAATGTTTTCGCAGACGTTCGGAAGATTGTAATAATAATCCGAAAGAATAAATGTAGTTACTCCATAGTTGTTGTGATCATTAAGAAGATATTTCATGATCGGTTCGCCGTCAAGCAGCTTTATATCTTCTATGAAAATAACATAATGCGGCTTGTGAAGAGTTCCCTTGCTGCCTTCCTGTTCATCCAGACGCTTTCTTATCACATTTGCAAGCTCGAAAAAAACATCTGCCGCCTCAAGCTTATTTGAAGCAATAAATCTTATTTTGCGGTTTTCGGAATAAACATGGGGCAGCCATCTTAAAAAGTTCCAGTTCTTTCGGTCTGACGGGCTTTTCTCGTTGTACACAAATGCCATCTTAACATCTGTATAGCAATTGTTTGCCGCTATCTGTGCCGCTATGTTATACACAACATTGATAGCTCCGATCTTTCCTGCCGAACCTACAATTCCATAAAGATTTTCCGAAAGCATATCGATCCCGACCGGAACGTTATAAAGCTTTCTGTACTCCTTGCCCAGCATTACAGGCTTTTCCTGCAACGAATCATATGTGACCGAGAACTTTTCCTTGGGAAAAGAAAGCTCACACTGAAAGTCTCTTTCACCCAGTCCCAGTCTGTGATACAGAAAATCCTTATGCGTAAAATTTCTGTTCCACAAAACGGCTGAATCGGCATTATAGCCGCAAACCTCTCTTGCCGAAGGATAGGTCTTATTCATTGCTTCGATATTGCTGCGGTATTTATCCTGTATCTCATCCGTCATTTTAATAAGATAGTCCGAATAAACATTAAAACGCTTGTTTTCATCTTCCAAAGCGCTTTTACGAGCATTCTTTACATTCCTGTATCCCCAGAAGGCTCCGAGCAATGCTGAACCCAGCGCTGTTATGATACCCGTATACATAAATCCGCCGCCCGTTGAGCTTCCACGGGAATTGTAGATAGCAAGTCCGCAGCCCAGAAGCATGGGTATTGCCATAGTAAATGAAGGACCGATCACCTGAAGCAGCGATTGCTTTTTTGTTGTCTGTATTGCCGGAGGTCCCTCTATGTCAATTTTCTCTTCATAGATGTGGGGAATAACTCTGGGAGAGCGGTTGAATAACTGCTCATCCTGCCTTTTTGCCTGAGGACAAGGCTGCGCTCCGCCAAACATTTCAAGGTCTTCTGCTGCCTTAATGCTCTCACATCGGCTGCCCACTGCTATGACGCCATTGAGAAATACAATGTGAAAGCCGAATATATTAATATCATCGCCGAATCCCAGCAGATGCTCTCCCTTTATCCTGCGGCAATTCACAAAGACACCGTTGGTGCTGGTATCCGAAAGATACCACAAGCCCGCTCTTTCAGACAGCTGACAATGATTTTTGGATATCAGATCCATGAAGTTATATGTAAAGGTATTTTCCGAGCCCTTGCCTACAGTGATCCTATTCAAGCCTGAAATATCATATTTTATAAACGAGGGAGAACCGCACTTGTTGTCAGAGCAGATTATTCTCAGCATTTTGCCATGTTCAAATGCATGATCAAGAATAAGCTTGTCTTTTAGTTCAATAAGCCCGTTTGAGTCCGGCTCCAATGAAAATTGCTGTTTTCCTCTCGGTCTGAGATACCATCTGCCGTCGGAATTTTCAAAATCAAAACGAATATTTCTATCGGCTGAGAAAAGCGATTTTTCTATCATAATGGAAAAATCAATATTATCCGCATTAGGAAAGCAATATTCTTTGAATGCGTCAGATTGATATACGCTTACGATCATATTCCGATACCTCTTATCTCAGGCTGAATATTCTTACCATAAATTCAGTACAGCCTATAGTAATTTTGTCTTTATCCTGCAAAACAGCACTGTTTCCATTTCCGATCCACAGCTTTTTAAAAGCTCCTCTTCTTATCAGCTCTCCGTTTGCCGAATTTATATCCCTCAGCACCGCTCCGGACTGTGAAAGATAAATATTGCACTGATATTCAGACACCAATTCATCTTCAAGGATAATTCGATTTCCTCTTCTGGAACGTCCGATGGAAATACTCTGAGAAAGGCTGAAAACATATTCATGAGCGTTTTTTTCGCCCAGCTCCTTGAAAAAAATGAATTGTGAAAAGTCAGTATTCACATCCTCCTCGGAAGGCAGTGCAGGATTTTTGATAATTGCGCTTAGTCTGGAATCTCTGTATATATTCATAGCAGCGGAAATGTATCTGTCACGTTCCTTGCTCTGTTTATTAATAAGTGTAAGCGCCACAATGGCTCCCGCCGCTATAATAATACAGCATACAATAAATATCTCCATGGCTTACCAGTCCTTATCGTCGCCTGAAATATCTTCGCCTTCTCTGTTAATGGGAGTTATCACTCCGTCAGTAATGGTAAATACCTCCCATACATCGTCTATTCCTGCAGGTACAGTAAACACCTGCGGAGATGTACTTCCATCGGTAAATACCTCTACCGTTGCACCGCTGGAGCTTATAGGTGATTCTCCTGAATAGTTTTTAACATAATAAGTATAGCTTCCATCGGTCTCATCCATAGTAATAGTTTCAATACCGTTGCCTTCCATACAGTCTACATCAAGAGAAATATCCTCGCCCTTGTGCATATCCATAAATGATACATGAATTCCTTCTCCCACAAGATGAGAATCAAGATCACGAGGCGTATCGCCCCATCTGAGAACTATGGTGACCTTTCCGGCAGCGCTTGAATCCATTACCACGATTTTCAGATCGCTGTCGTCTGTTTCGTCATCAATGACCCACTTGTAGCGTGTAAACCTTTCAGGAGCAGACACAGGATATACGCATACGGCATATTCTCCGTCAGGAAGCGTTACATTGAGCACACCGTTTGACGTATTATACTCGCTGATGATATTGTCAGCGACGCCAAGCGGCTGATCGTCGCCCGATACAACATCTTCGGCATGAGCTATCTGCACAATATACTCCTCTTCTATATGTGCACCTGTAGTCGCAACAATGACATCTATCGTAAAATCTCTGCCGTTTTCATTTTCTTTTTCCTTCTGCTGCGGCGATATTTTATTCCATGCTGCTGCAGACAATATCCTGCCGTCGCTGTCACACTCTATCTGTACCGTGCAGCCTGAATATTTGAATTCAACTACGCTGCGGTCATCAGCCTGCGTGATATGAAGACCTGTCAAACCAATATTCTGCATATCATTTATTCCAAAGCCGTCTTTCCAGCCGTCAAATAGAACACTTACGTCTTTAAGACTTATTGAATTAGGAATTGACTGCTCAAGCGGATAGCCGTCATCGTCAAGCTGTTTTTCAGCTGTCTCCGAATCATAATACTCAAAATCTGCCGACAGCTCCTTATGGTTTACCTTGCACTTGCCATAGCTCTGACTGTATGAGGGTTCTCCGTATTCTCCTTCATAGTCGGCAAATGTGTATTCAGAAAACATCTTCATAAGTTCCCTGTTGATACCTGCTCTTTCACTGTCCTTATCATTCTTTTTATCCGCATCTGACTCAGCATTTGCAGGGTCGTCAATAACCTCTACCGAATACTTGTTTATCAGAAGCTCCAGTCTTTCCGAGCCGGTAGCTTTAAAGCCTCTTTTCCATATGCTTATCGCACTGTCCGTATCACCTATTTTGATATAGGTTTCTCCCAGCCTTCTGTATGCAGATTCGTCATCGGGATCAATCTTGATAGCTTCTTTAAAATACTTGATAGCATACTCATAATTGCCTTTGTCATAATACTCCTGTGCCAAGGATATCGTATCCGCATATGTGGCAGAACCATTTTTTTCAGGTATCAGCAACAATCCGGCTGCACAAACACAGACAACGATCAGAACCGCACCCAGAAGCATTATCAGATTTCGAGTTTTTTTATCCAAAGTTATCGCCTCTTGCCGTTATATATTTTTTTCTTCATTATCAAATAAAGTATCGTGGGAGCACCGCCCATAAGCAGAACTCCTGTTATTATCAAAGCAATTCCCATTGCTGTAATATCATCTCCGCTCATAAACCGAACTCCTTTCATACAGTCAGTCAAGATACCGTTCTATCAGACTTTTGTAATAAATATCTTCGTCGGAAAGCTCCCCCGACGGCATCAGAACATATGCCTTCCGGGCATGATCTGCGGCAGCTTCACCATTACCCTGTCTGCCATAAAAATCCGCCGCCTCGGCATAAGCCACATAGCTGTCCGGAAAGCCTGCCAGCATTTTTCTGACAACATCTTCAGCCTGCTCTTTTTGTTCAAGATTAACGCAGCAATGCAGCAGATTAACATAATCGGAGCATATCGCATATTTCCCCGCAACAAGCTTTTCATAGCATTGTTCAGCAGCAGTACAGTTTTCCTTTGCACCCGCAGCATCACCGCTGCCGCTTTTTATTTCGGCAATATCCATATATGCCTCACCAAGCCGTCTCAGATTATTTCCGTCCGGCTCTAGGCTATAGGCTTTTTTACGGTAATCCAGCTGCGCTGCATGATCGCCCAGCTTTCCTGCCGCTTCAGCGCACAGACGCATACAGTATGCATTTTCGGAATAAGACCTGTCCGCTTTGTGACTTTCATACTGACTTATCACTGCGTCATAATCTCCGTCGCTAATAAAAAACTCCATTTTAAGCAGGTCAACATCAACGCTGTCCAGTCCGTTTTTACTTGCTCTTTCAAATTCTCTCTCTGCCTTTGAACGTTCTCCGCTGCGGATAAGCGAAGTAAGATACTGCATAAAACATTCGCTTTGGTTTTCCCAGTCCTTGTTTTCGAGAGCTTGTTCGCCGTAATAGGCAGCGCTTTTGTAATCTTCGGAAACATAATATGCGCTGCTTAATAAAAACATCAGGTCGCTGCGTGAATCCCGGCTGTTTTTCAGATACTGTTTGTATTTCGGCGAATTAAGAAGACTCAGGCTGTCGGTAATAACGTCTTCATAGTTCTGCCGACGATATTCTGCGGAAATTTTACCGTAATCCTTGCTGAAATCCTCTGCGGTTTTTACGCTGTCACCATATACGCACAGCCATATCCCGACGCAGATCATCACAGCTCCCATCAATACCGAAACAAACCTCAGGACATTGAATCTTTTATACTCCGCAGTTTGTTTATACATATTCTTTACTGCAAGAAGAATGTCTGAAGCGCTGCTGTATCTATCGTCCGGGTTTGGCGCCATGCACTTGTCTATGACCTTGAAAAACGCTTCATCATTGCCGTACATAGCACACAACGGAACGCTTCTGCCGTTTTCGTCAGGAACTCTTCCGCTTATCAGATGATAGAATGTTGCGCCAAGGCTATAGATATCTGTGCGCAGATCCACCCTGACCTTCTGACCGTGATAAGCTTCATAATATGCAGCCGTGACCTGTTCCGGCGAAGCATAATATCTGCTGAATCCCGAAACACTGGCAGCTCCGTCCAATGAGATATTGAAATCTATCAGACATATATCTCCGGAAGGCGTTATTATAATATTTCCGGGCTTTATGTCGCTGTGGATTATCTTTGGTTTGCGGCTATGAAGATATTCCAGCACCTGGCACATCTGAACAAACCATTTCTGCACCGTCCGAAGATCGGGAAACCTACCTGCATCTATAATGGCTTCAAGCGAGCTTCCCTCTATATAGTCAATTACCGTATAAACGCTGCCGCCGAAGCTAATAAAATCATATACCTGCGGAAGATATGTATGATGCAGATTTTTAAGAAGGTCTGCTTCATGCCTGAGCATGGAGTCATCCATAATTCCTGCATTTATTTTTTTCAGTACAACATTTTTTTGCAGTGCTATATGATAAGCAAGATAAACAACGCCTGTTCCGCCGCTGCCTATCTCTCTGATGATTCTGTAGCGTCCGTCTATTTCTTTATCCGAATCAAAAACGGGGCTCACCTCCGGATAAAATTCAAAGCACGCAGCACAGATCGGTCATTGGCTTCAGTAGTATCAGCCGTACACAAAGCTTAGGACTATCCGCACGGCGTGCTTCGGGTATTCCGAAAAAGCAGATCTCAAAAGAATCTGCTTTTTCAAGTTGTTATTCGTTTATTTGTCCTTTCTTTTCTTGATAATGATGAATATTATCAATGCAATGATTGCAAGAAGTCCTGCTATCGAGCCGAAGAACAGCGGCTTGTTTGCGAAAAATCTCAGCATCAGACCTGCATTGAGTCGGAAAGAAAGCTCTTCCTCATCGCTTCTGTTGCCCGCCTTGTCAACTGCCGAAGCTTTGACTGTGATCTTGTCTCCCGTTACTTCAAATTTGGCTTGTATGATACCGGCGCTGACATCAGCCTCATAGTCGGTTATCCTCTTGCCGTTAACTGTGATCTCAAGACAATCATCAAGATTTTCAATATCAAGATTTCTGTCCTCGCAGGTGACGGTGATCTGCTTGCTTCCCTCTTTGTAGATCTCTCCCTCATCGGCGCCGGTGACAGTAACCTCCGGCTTGATGGTATCAATAAAGAAATCAAGGGCTGCATTTTCCTCTCCGTCGCTTACATGAGCGTCGTTGGTATTGCTTGATGTATTTCCGGCTTCATCTGTTGAGGAAATGGTGATAGAATAATATCCGTCCTGTTCAAACACTTCTTTGTTTATGGTATAAATATACTCATACCATGTTCCGTTGCCTGCCGTATCGCCGTTAACAAGCTCTACAGAATAGTCCTCGCCTTCAGTAAGCGTTACAAGCTTATCATTGATCGTTACAGTTATTTCGCTGCTAACTATCTTGTTTACGTTTATTGCTCTGATAGAAACAGATTCGCCTGCGTTAAGATACTTATGAACAACATTGTTCATTCCCTCGTCGTCGATAAGGAAGTTTGAGCCGAAACGGTTTACAGAGAATGTCTTTGAGATCTTGTTCTCATTGCCTGCAAGGTCCTTTCCTGATATCTCTATAATATAGATGCCGTCAATATCCATAGTGCTGCCAAACTCATCGAAAGTTACTTCTTTCTTTGTTTTGTTGTTGAGCTCAGCTATAGAATTCTTAAACGACTTTGTAACATCGGTCACTTTTCCGTCTACAGCTATTCTCTTAACACTGAACGTAATATCCTGAAGATTGGTATCTTCGCTGTTCAATACAGGAGCAACTGTTCCGTTATCACCATAGCCGTATGCTTTCATATCTTCAATATTGTTTATCTCCACTTTCGGCTTAGTCTGGTCGATAACAAATTCGCTTTGATTGAATATCTCAGAATTGTTTGTAGCTTTGTCTGACAGTGCTACGCTGAACGCATAAATGCTGTCCTCGCTCAAACTGAACGACAGTGTATGAACATCGCCGTCGTCGCTCCAGTTGTAATTTGAAGCAGACGGAAGTTCTCCGCTCTTTGATGTTATCTCTACAAGCTTTTTGTCAAAATTATGCTCGTTGATAACTACGCTTACCGTTATGTTTTTGCTGAAATACTTATCGTTGAGCGGAACGTCGCTGAATGTCACATTGGTTATTTCAGGAACTGTTTTATCAACCGTAAACTTGTCTTCACCATAATCTGCCGCCTTGTTTCCTGCCATGTCGCTGAACGACATTCCAAAGGTATAATCCGCATCATCGGCAAATGTAACGGTAGCAGTATGCTTATCTGCATCGGGAGTTGCGCCCTTGGTGTATGTGAATGCGCTGACAGTCGGAACAGAACCCGTTGATGCTGTTATTTTTTCTATGACATCTGACTCATTGAAATTTCTTTCCGTAATTTCAATTGTGGCTTTTCTTGAACCGTCATAATATTCGGTGTCAGTGTACGCCTTGTTGTAGTCATTATTGTCATATGAAACATTAATAACGGGAGCAGTCTTATCTATTGAGAACTTCACGCTCTTCTTAGATACATTTCCTGCATTATCCGTAACAGTAACGATAAATTCAATGTCATTGCTGTTGTTGGAAACAGTAACAGTCTGCGAGCCTTCGGTATTCAGATTGCTTTCGATTTGATTATATGAAAGCTTGGCCCCGGTTTTTACACCGTCCTGATTACCATAATCCTTTACGGTATAAGAAACGCTTCTTATTCCCGAATAAGTATCCGTTACTGTAAACTTGACATTTACATTTTCAGCATAGAGCTTCTGTCCCTTAGCATCTCTTGTTGCGGTGGAAGGAAGCTCGATCTTGATGTCGGATGTTTCTCCGTGCTTGCTGCTGTTTTCTGCAACAAAACGCTGAGAAGTCATAACGCTGCCTGAGTTGTTTACATTATCTGTTGCATATGCCTTGATGTAGCCCTTGAAATTAGGCTCAACTGTAAAGCTTATTGTATTCTTCGCAGATACTGCAACAGTATGGCTGCCTCTTGACGTACCGTCGCTGTTTATCAGTTCATAGGTGATAGTCTTGACTCCGCTTGCACCGCTGTGCTTTCCGCTGTTATCCTTTGCACTGATAACTACCGTGCTTGATTTGTTGCTGAAAGAGTCGATCTTATAAACTGAATCAGAACCGCTGACATCACTGCCGTTTACGGTAAAGCCTGTGATAACAGGTGCAATGGTATCAACGTAGACCTCTTCTGTTTTGCTTGCGGTATTGCCTGCATTATCATACATTTCAGCATTGAAAACAAGCTTACCTGTGTTCTTCTCTACATCGCTTTCCGATGACACAAGCGTTAAGGTCTGCTTATTGTTCAAGGACGGCTCGTCAAACATATTGCTCTTGCCCGCTGTCCACAAGCTGCATGACATGATTCCTGAGGAGGTCTGTCCTTTTTCTTTTATGATGTCTTTGAAAGTAGCCGTAGCTTCGACCGTCTTGGTATTGTACCATCTTGCGCCGTTTACGGTATAAGCCGGTTCAGGGAATTCAAAGCTGCCGATAGTTGGTGCGATATCATCTACCAACGCATCGCTGCTGCCCTGAGACATTATCTCATAAAGATTGGTTTCAGCCAGACTGCCGTATGTATTTCCTGCATTATCCGTAACAACAAAGTAAATGTTTTTATACATGATGTTCTTGATAAATTCGGAACCATAAGGGATCTCAAAAGTATATGTGCCGTTTACTCTGTCAAAATCCTTTGCCTCGACCTCCAGCTCGGTGGTGCCTGACTTGATCTTAATTGCCTTGATTCCCGACTGAACTTTGTTGCTGTCAACATCTACAGGTCTGACTTTGATCGCAATGCCCTTTGAATCGAAAACACCGAAATCCGTGATATATTCCGCTGTGATCTTGCAGTTCTTAACGTCGATAGCCGGCTTTGTCTTGTCGATCTTTATGTTGACAACATTTTTATCGTCACCGTCAGCAACAGTCTCGGATACATTTCCTGCATTGTCAACCGCATAAAAATAGTAAGTCTTATTCTGCGCAGTTTTAAACGTAACAGTATTATCTTTTACCTTAGTTGCTTTTGCTACATCATCATAAGTATCCAATGGGAAGTCTGAATAATAGATGTCTGCAACCTTAGAAATTGCAGTTTCGTCTTTATCTTTTCCCACAGGGTCATCTGACATAAGCTTAACTGTAACATCACCGTTTGTCCATTCCTCAGTCGTCACGGAGGTTACCTTCAATGTTGGCTGAGTTTTGTCGATCATTACGTTGACAACATTTTTATCGTCACCGTCAGCAACAGTCTTGGATACATTTCCTGCCTCGTCAACTGCATAGAAATAGTATCTCTTGTTCTGTGCAGTTTCAAACGTAACAGTATTATCTTCGACCTTGGTTGCTTTCTTAGAATTTGCATCGGTTATCTGAGAATATGTCAGTCCGCTTTCGGTGGAATAATAAATTCCTGTAACCTTAGAAACTGCGGTTTCGTCTTTATCTTTTCCCACAGGGTCATCTGACGTAAGCTTAACTGTAACATCACCGTTTGTCCATTCCTCAGTCGTCACGGAATCTACCTTCAATGTCGGCAGAGTTTTATCAATCTTGATTGTCACCTGCTTGTAGTCGGATACATTTCCTGCATAGTCAACCGCATAAAAATAGTAAGTCTTGTACTGCGGATTTTCAAACGTAACAGATGTTCCTACAACTTTCACTACATCTTCACTCTCAGCAGTCAGCTGCGAATAATTCAGCCCGCTTTTGGTGGAATAATAGATTCCTGCAACATCAGAAACTGCGGTTTCGTCTTTATCTTTTCCCACAGGGTCAGCTAATGTAAGATTTACTGTAACATTACCGTTTGTCCAGTTCTGCTTGTAATCTACTTCATTACCGTCTGTATCTGTTGTTTTGAGAGAAGCTATTTCAAGCGTTGGCAGAGTTTTGTCGATCTTTATGTTGACAACATTTTTATCGTCACCGTCAGCAACAGTCTCGGATACATTTCCTGCATTGTCAACCGCATAAAAATAGTAAGTCTTATTCTGCGCAGTTTTAAACGTAACAGTATTATCTTTTACCTTAGTTGCTTTTGCTACATCATCATAAGTATCCAATGGGAAGTCTGAATAATAGATGTCTGCAACCTTAGAAATTGCAGTTTCGTCTTTATCTTTTCCCACAGGGTCATCTGACATAAGCTTAACTGTAACATCACCGTTTGTCCATTCCTCAGTCGTCACGGAGGTTACCTTCAATGTTGGCTGAGTTTTGTCGATCATTACGTTGACAACATTTTTATCGTCACCGTCAGCAACAGTCTTGGATACATTTCCTGCCTCGTCAACCGCATAGAAATAGTATCTCTTGTTCTGCGCAGTTTCAAACGTAACAGTATTATCTTCGACCTTGGTTGCTTTTACTACATCATCATAATTATCCAATGGGGAGTCTGAATAATAGATGTCTGCAACCTTAGAAATTGCGGTTTCGTCCTTATCATTTCCCACAGGGTCATCTGACGTAAGCTTAACTGTAACATCACCGTTTGTCCAGTCCTCGGTCGTCACGGAATCTACCTTCAATGTCGGCAGAGTTTTATCGATCTTGACTGTCACCTGCTTGTAGTCAGATACATTTCTTGCCTCGTCAACCGCATAGAAATAGTAGGTCTTATTCTGCGCAGTTTCAAACGTAACAGTATTATCTTCGACCTTAGTTGCTTTTACTACATCGTCATATTTTTTCAATTTGGTATCAGAGTAATATACACCTGCAAGACCGGAAGCAACATTATTATCTTCAGGATCTTCAGCTTCCAGCGTAACCGTAACGTTACCGTTTGTTGAGGTTTCGTTGTAATCAACTTCATCGCCATTGGGGTCTGTTGTTTTGAGCGTGAAATCTGAGATAACAGGAGCGACCTTATCGATCATGATCTTCTTACCGGTGCTCGGATCTGATACGTTTCCTGCCTTATCTACAGCAAAGAAATAATAGGTGTTGTCAAGAACGGTCTTATCATCGGTGTTAAACGTGAAGGTATATGTACCGTCATCATTCTTTACTGCAACAATATCTTCCTCTTTGTATGTTCCGTCATCATTTTTGGTTGCGCAGTATACCTTGGCTATTTCGGTGGTCGGGAAAAATCCCTTGCCCGACTCATTTGTATTATCAACAGTTACCTTTACTTCGATCGGGCTATTGCTAAGACTTGCGCCTTCAACGTTGCTTATTGCCGGAGCCTGCTTATCTTTATTTAATATTAACGCTTCTTTCTGAACATTTCCTACCATGTCTACCGCATATACATATAGAGAATCATATGCATCAGCTTTTTTAAGAGTAACCGTACCCGGGTTTTCCGCTGTAGGCATGATTTCTTCTACAAGATTTGTTTTGTCTGCATCTGAATATACCAATATCTTGTTGACAGGGATCTCTTCAATTCCCGGTGTTGAGTTCAACGTAAAAGTGTATGTGTCATTTTCAAAAGTCCAGCCGCTTTGATCAACAGTAGGAGCAACTTTTGAATATGTGATAGTTGCCGGCTCCGACGTTGTTGTATTTTCGGCATTGTCTTTCGCCACAACTTTGACATTTTCCAAAACCAGCGTATCAATATCTTTGACAGTCAACACATTATTATCGTTTGACAAATCGGATGTGTTAAGATAAAACAGTCCACAAACGTATACATTATCACCGTCGGAATCGTTCATTGTCAAAGTAGTAGCTTCCGAGTTCTGAACGTTGTACGATAATTGTACACTCTTTATGCCAGCTGACAAATCGTTTACCGTAGCGCTTACTTTAACACAATAATTTGTAAAGAACTTCTCTAATGGCTTCGGAACATATAGCAGATCATTTTCCTCTACTCTCTCCACCGTTATATTTGAAACGGACGGAGCAACCTTGTCGATCTTGATATTTTTCGGTTCAGAAAAGGTTTCGTGTCCTAAATTATCAACTGCTATGAAATAATAAGTTTTATTCAGAACTTTACCATTAGCTCTATCAAACTTGAAAGTATAAGTACCGTCACCATTCTCTACCGCAACAATATTTTTTTCCTTTGTGTATGTTCCATCAGCGTTTTTGGTTGCGCAGTAAATCTCTTTCAAACCGCTGGCGTTGTCAGAAACTTTGACCGTTGCCGTAACAGCCTTATTAGTCCAACCAGCAGAAGACAACGTAACGCTGTTTATCACAGGCGCAGTTTTGTCGATCTGCACTTTTCTTGCCAACGATACCTTCTTATTTCCTACATTATCAACTGCTATG
>JBJERD010000243.1:9800-13458 GCA_051882095.1 Oscillospiraceae bacterium | reverse complement strand
GACTGTAAATCTGTTGCTTCTAGCTTCGATGGTTCGAATCCATCCTCTCCCACCAAAAACGCCCCTCTGCTTAACGCATAGGGGCGTAATTAATGAATAGTGAAGAATGAATAATGAATAATGAAGAAATCCGTCATGGGGGCGTTTCTGTATTATTCAGCTGCCAATAAAAATAATTATTCGTTGTTTGGAGATGTTATTATGACACATAAAGATAAAGCCCTTGAATATTTCAATAATAAATTCCATTGTTCACAAGCCGTTCTTGCTGCTTTTGCAGATGAATGCAGAATATCGGAAGAACAAGCATTAAAGCTTGGCGCTTGTTTCGGCAGCGGAATGAGGAAAGGTGAAGTATGCGGTGCTTGTACCGGAGCATTGATGGTTTTGGGGCTATTATACGGGCAATATGATAAAGATGATATAAACAGCAGGCAGACGGCTAATGAAGTGAACGACAAAATGATGAATCGCTTTGCGGAATTATGCGGCTCATACATATGCAACGATCTGCTGAAATGTGATATTTCCTCAAAGGAAGGAATAGAATACGCTATTGAACATAATTTGTTTACCGAGTTTTGTCCCAAGATGGTTGCTAATGCTGTCGATATTTTAGAAGGTATTATTGATGAACAGCGAGGCTGACGATCCATATGCCATGCCGCAGGATTGTTCTGTTTTCAGCCAAACCTTTATTTATAATATGACCTGAGAAGATCACTGTCTTCTCAGGCTTTTTTCTTATACCCAAAGCTATTGACACTACGGCGCAAAAGTTATATAATTTAGGCAACAATGAATTATTGCGTTTTGAAAGGACTGAATGATATGAATAAACAGGAAGCTTTTATTTTCGTGAACGGATTGAAAAGGGTATTTGATATTGTAAGGCTTGTGAACGTTGCCGAGGCTGTGCAGTATGAGTTTTCCGAGGAGGGAGAGCTTGTTGAAAAGCCTTATCAATGCTATGCCGTATGGAACAAGGACAGGCGGTGCGAAAACTGCATTTCGGCTAAGGCGTTTGCCAGAAAAAGCAGAATGTCCAAGTTTGAATTTGTGGGTGGCGAGGTCTATCACGTTATCTCCATGTACGTTGAGCTGGACGGTCAGCCTTTTATGCTGGAAATGGTTTCAAAGACCGACGACGAAACTCTTTTCGGCGCTTACGGCAAGGACGATTTTTCAAAGACTATCACAAGCTACACCAAAAAGCTTTACACCGACCCTCTTACGGGGGCTTACAACAGGGCTTATTACGAGGAGCAGCTGTCGGGGCTTAACGGCGGTATCACAGCAGCTGCTATTTTCGACTGCGATTATTTCAAGAACATAAACGACAATTTCGGTCATGACGCAGGTGACATGGCGCTTAAAACGGTGGCAAACACGGTAAACGGTCTGATAAGAAGCTCCGACGCTCTCATAAGGTTTGGCGGAGATGAATTTATTGTGGTGTTCAACCACATTCCTGCGGACGCTTTTGAAGCTAAGCTGGAGCTTATAAGAGAAAAGGTCTCGCAGGCGGTGGTGGAGGGATATCCCGACATCTGTCTTTCCATAAGCGTGGGCGGCGTTTACAGTGAAAGTCACATCAAGGACTTTTTAAAGGAAGCGGACGAAATGCTCTACAAGGCAAAGAAGCGCAGAAACTGCGTTTGCGTAGAATTTATCTGAGCGGCAGTTTACGCAAAAAATACATGACAAGGAGAAAATTCATGAAAAAGCTTAACATGGCAGTCAATGTTCTTGACAAAAGGTCGCACATCAATCCCGAGATCTACGGGCATTTTTCGGAGCATCTGGGCAGGTGCATCTACAAAGGTATATTTGTGGGAGAGGACTCCCCTATTCCAAACACCGACGGAGTGAGAAATGATATAATCGAGGCGTTCAAGGACATCAGAATGCCTGTTCTGCGCTGGCCGGGCGGCTGCTTTGCGGACGAATACCACTGGAGAGACGGCATCGGCGAAAAGTCGGGGCGCAAAAAGATGATAAACACCCACTGGGGCGGAGTTACGGAGGACAACTCTTTTGGCACTCATGAATTTTTCGATCTGTGCGAAAGGATAGGCTGTCAGCCTTATCTTGCAGGAAACATGGGCAGCGGCACGGTAGAAGAGCTTGCCGACTGGATAGAATACATAACCTTTGACGGAGTTTCGCCCATGGCGGAGCTGAGGAGAAAAAACGGCAGAGAAAAGCCGTGGAAGCTGAAATATCTGGGCATAGGCAACGAAAACTGGGGCTGCGGAGGAAATATGCGTCCCGAATACTACGCTGACGAATACCGCCGCTATCAGACCTACTGCCGCAATTTCAGCGGAAATCAGCTGTTCAAGGTAGCCTGCGGTCCCAACGGAAACGACTATAACTGGACGGACAAGCTGCTTGAAACCGTAAAGGACTGGCACGCAGACGCAATATCGCTGCATTACTACACTGTTCCCAGCGGAGACTGGGAGCACAAGGGCAGCGCTCTGGAATTTACCGACGAGGAATATTACAAGACCATATCGTCAACTCTGTATATGGACGAGCTTATCAGAAAGCACGCTGCGGTAATGTCGAAGCACAGCGACAAAATGAAGCTTATCGTTGACGAATGGGGCTGCTGGTACGATGTTGAGCCGGGCACAAATCCGGGATTTCTTTTCCAGCAGAACACAATGAGAGACGCTTTGGTTGCAGCCTGCAATCTGAATATTTTCAACGCACATTCGGACATAGTATGCATGGCAAATCTGGCGCAGGCGGTAAACGTTTTGCAGGCGCTTATACTCACCGAGGGCGAAAAGCTTGTTAAAACGCCTACCTATCACGTTTTTAATATGTTCAAGGGGCATCAGGATTCGGAGCTTGTTTACAGCTTCATCCAAAATGAAGATACTCACGGCATACCTACGGTATCGCAGTCGGCTTCGGTAAGCTCAGACGGCTGTGTGACTATTACCGCTGCAAACTGCTCTCTTGACGAAGATCTTGAAACGGAGTGTACTGTTCTGGGGCTGAAGCCCGTTTCGGCGGAGGCGGTCATACTTACGGGAGATGTTCACGCTCACAATGATTTTGACGCTCCCGAAGCTGTCAAGCCGCAGAGGTATGACGTTATGCTGACGGAGGGCGGATTCAGGCTTGTTCTTCCGAAATGCTCGGTAGTAACGGTCACGCTGAGATGAACGGTGCAAAATGCGGAAAATGTCTGCTCACCGAATTTGACGGCGGAAGCTTTGCCGAAAGGATAAAAGAATACATTTCGCTTATTCCCGAAGATGAGAAAACGGCGGCGGAGGAATACAGGCGCAGGCTTGACATCTGCCGCCGCTGCTATGCTCTTACGGACGGTCTTTGCGGCGAATGTGGCTGCTTTGCCGAAATCAGGGCGGCGAAAAGGCGCATGGAATGTCCGGTTGGCAAATGGGGCAGTTGACAATTGACAATTGACAGTTGACAATTGACAATTGTGGTGTTCGCTGCGCTCACGGATTATTTGGGCGGCTTTGCCGCCTATTCTGTTCGGCTATAATTAATATAGACCGCCTGATTCTGTAGGGGCGAACTGTGTTCGCCCGTTATTTGTTCGCACGTTATTTGTTCGCCCGTTATTTGTTCGCACGTTATTTGTTCGCACGTTATTTGTTCGCACGTTATTTGT
>JBJERD010000243.1:0-9700 GCA_051882095.1 Oscillospiraceae bacterium | reverse complement strand
CGTTATTTGTTCGCACGTTATTTGTTCGCACGTTATTTGTTCGCACGTTATTTGTCCACACGTTATTTGTTCGTCCCTACATTTTGAAAGGTCATCACGAATTTTGACGGAGAGCGAGTGTGGTTGTCTGTATTGTCGGACAAACGGTATTTCTGACAGGGCAATAAATATCCCGAAAACAGGCGAACACAGTTCGCCCATAAAAATCGTGAGCGAAGCGAACACCTTCATTGTCAATTGTCAATTGTCAATTGTCAACTGTCAACTGTCAATTGTTTTGTTTAGCGCAAAAATGTTGACTTTTCGCCGCAATGGTAGTATAATAACAGTAGTTATTGCTTTTTGGAGCATTGCCTTGAAAATGCGTATTCTTGCTGTTGATAAATGCTTTTATCCCTGCTAAGTTTTTGAGCAGGCGGCAAGGGTCGGGAAGGAACGGTATTATTCAGATGGAATTTGAAATACTGCTGTCATGCATGAATATGGACGGCGACGATATCGTTGAGCGTTCCGGCATATCCTCCCACACGCTTATTGTCAATCAATGCGGAAAGGACGGGTTTTCGCAGCGCAGTCTTGACGGAAAGACTATACGCTTCTTTTCGGTGAATGACAAGGGGCTGACCAAAAGCAGGAACTTTGCAATAAAAAATTCCCAAGCCGATATATGTCTGCTCTGCGACGATGACGAGAGCTTCAAGGACGGCTATGAGGAAAGGATACTTGCAGCATACCAAAAGCTAAAAGACGCTGACGTTATTGCTTTCAAGATAGGCAACCGTCCGCAGAGATTTCCCGACGAAGTGAAAAGGCTTGGGTATTTCGACCTTATGAAGATAAGCTCATGGCAGATATCATTCAAAAGGGCAAGCCTTATTGACAAGGGGATATTATTTGACGAAAACATGGGCGCAGGCACACGAAACGGCGCTGAGGAGGAATTTAAATTTCTCACCGACTGCCGCAAAGCGGGGCTTAAAATATACTACTGTCCCGAAATTATTGCGGACGTGGCGCAGGAAAGCTCCACATGGTTCAGCGGCTTCAACGAGAGCTTTTTTATCAACAGGGGAAACACCACAAGATACATTATGGGGCTGTTCCCTGCTGTTTTTTATGCGTTTTATTACGCATTTGCAAAAAGGAAGATGTTCGGCGGCATGAGCGGCTTCAAGGCTTTCAGGCTCATGCTCAGAGGAATTCGTGAAAACAGACTGAAAAAACTGAAAAGGAAATAACATGGACAAGATTCTTAGTGTTATCATACCCTGCTACAACAGCGAGCCGTTTATTGAAAAATGTCTTGACTCGCTTATTGTACCGGAGATAATGGACAGGCTGGAGGTCATCGTGGTAAACGACGGCTCCACAGACAACAGCGAGCGCATCTGCAAAAAATATGCCGAGAGATATCCCGACACTTTTTTTGTGCTTTCAAAGGAAAACGGCGGTCATGGTTCCGCCATAAACGCAGGCTCGCAGAGGGCGACGGGAAAATACATGAAGGTGCTGGACGCAGACGACTGGTTCCTTTCTGAAAATCTGCCCGAATTTATTATGCAGTTACAGATGACAAGCTCGGACGTTGTGCTGACCTGTCATCACACTGTTGATATTTCCACCGGCGAGGTGAAAAACTGGAGATGCTTTCCCGAAGAGGCAGGCAAGGAATACAGTCTGGGGTACATTATGCACCGCTGGAAGGATTTCGACCGCAGTCTGACCTTTCACGGCATAACCTACCGCACGGATTTTTACAAGCAAAACTGCATCAAGCTTTCGGAAAAGGTGTTTTACGAGGATCACGAATACGCAACTTATCCCTGCTGTCATGCGCAGTCGATCACTCCGCTGGATCTTTTTATTTATGAATACCGCATAGGCGACGTTTCGCAGAGCGTTTCGGCTGAAAATCAGTTAAAGCGCATACACCACACGCAGACGGTGCTTGAAAGGCTGACCACCGAAAAGGCGTCGGTGGAGGACAAGTGGGCTGCGGCTTACTGCACAAAAAAGACTCATCTTCTGCTGCTGAGCTATCTTGTGACCACAATGCTTTGCGACCCCGACAGAAAAACGGGTCGGCTGAGAGGCGCTGAGATGATGGCTTATTTTGAGGCTCATGACAAGGAAGTTTACGACATGAGCATAAAACACTTCAAAATACTGAAAATAATGAATATGCTGCACATCAGTCTTAACACCTACAACAGGATACTTGGTTCGGCGCTTTACAACAAATTAAGGAACAACAAAAGCTTTGATTGATTTTTAGGAGGTTGGTCAATGAAGAAATTTGAACCCAAAAGCGGAAGCTTTCTGGAAGTATTCAAATACAAGGATCTGCTTGTTCAGCTGGTCAGCAGAGATATAAAGCTCAAATACAGGCGAAGCGTTCTGGGTTATGTATGGAGCATACTCAATCCTTTGCTTATCATGATAGTAATGGTAGTGGTATTTTCAAGGCTGTTTGACAGGAACATTGAGAACTTCCCTGTTTATCTGCTTATAGGAAGGACGCTTTATGATTTTGTCATCGGCGCTACCAACAAGGCGCTCAGCGGAGTTACCGACAACTCCTCGCTGCTGAAAAAGACTTACGTTTCAAAATTCATGTTCCCCCTTGCCAAGATAACAAGCTCTATGGTGGATTATGTTTTCTCTCTGGGAGCTTTGCTTATCGTGCTTATTTTCACACGGTCGAATTTCTACTGGACGATGCTGCTTTTCCCGGTGATAACGCTGGAGGCTTATATTTTTGCCTGCGGTCTGGGATTCTTTCTTGCGCAGGCGCACGTTTTTTTCAGAGACACAAGATATATTTATCACGCAATAACAACCATGTGGATGTACTGCTCGGCTATATTCTATCCGGTAAGTATTCTTCCCGACTGGCTGAAGTTTCTTGTTGAGAATTTCAATCCGCTGTATATTTACATCAAGCAGTTCAGAGACATTGCTCATGTGGGCTGTCTGCCTGCTTCACACGATGTTATACTGGGAATAGGCTATGCGCTTCTTGCGCTTGCTGTCGGCACATTTGCTTTCAAGAAAAATCAGGACAAGTTTATTTTGTATATTTAATGAGGAGGCAAACGGTTGGATAATCAGGATAATTATATTATTGATATAAAGGACGTAATGGTTCGTTTCAACAAAGCCAACATGAAGGTAGACAACCTGAAAGAATACTTTGTAAGGCTTGTTACAAGGCAGCTTATCTTTCAGGAATTTATCGCTCTTCAGGATATAAATTTACAGGTGAAAAAAGGCGAAGCGTGGGGGCTTATCGGCACAAACGGAGCAGGAAAATCCACTCTGCTGAAAGTCATCAGCCGTATACTGAAACCGTCCAAGGGAGAGGTAACGGTAAACGGTTCTGTTGCGGCTCTTATCGAGCTTGGCGCAGGAATTGACCCCAATCTTACCGCCAGAGAGAACATTTATCTGAACGGAACTATTTTAGGGTACAAAAAGGCGTTTATTGAGGAGAAGTTCGACGAGATAGTAGAATTTTCGGAATTGCAGGATTTTCTTGATTCGCCGGTAAAGAACTTTTCATCGGGAATGAAGGCAAGGCTTGGCTTTTCGGTAGCCACCTGTGTTGAGCCTGATATTCTCATAGCCGACGAGATACTTTCGGTAGGCGACATAAGGTTTCGTCAGAAGTGCAAAAAGCGCATGAGAAAGATGCTTGACAACGGCACCACGCTGTTATATGTATCTCACAACTCAAACTCGATAATCGAGCTTTGCGACAAGGTTTTATGGTTAGACCACGGCAAACAAGTAATGGTCGGCGACTCCAAAGAAGTCTGCGAAGCCTACTTGGCAAAAATGAAGTCGCCCTAGCCCGCACGGGGTCCTAGCGCGGACGGCGCAATCAGCCTCCGATAAGTTCAAGCAGGAGGAGGGTTCTGTGTGTCGGCTGGTCGGAATGAATGATGTGCGGTGCTAGCCCGCACGGGGCAATCGCCCTCCGATAAGTTCATGCAGGACGCAAGTTCTGTGTGTCGGGCGGTCGGAACGAATGATGGGCGGTTGGATTTTGGGTCAAAATAATTGTGCATTATTATAGTGGTTCAATTCTATTCGGGTATAACCGACTAAATGAAAATTCAAACAACAATTGTGCATTATGCATTGTGAATTGTGCATTGGTTCCCCCCCTTGGGTATAACCGTCAGAATGAAAAGTCAAACAATAATTGTCAATTGTCAATTGTCAACTGTCAATTGTAATAGCGAAGGAGATATTTTATTATGTTAAAGGATATTAAGCTGCAAAATATTGTTTTCAACATGGATCTGGATTCTAATTTTCTTTATTATCCCGAGCTTATTGCAAAGGATGATAACGGAAAAAATCCTTTTTGCTATGATCCGGAGAAAAATTGTCATATACTTAAAAGGTATGATACTGCAAGCCTTATGACTTATTTCAACTGTTTGCAGGTGAAAAGGTGGAAAAAGTATACCGACGCTGATAATTTCAGAATAAAGCTTACCGCAAAGGGCAAGTTTTCGGTGGAGATATATGAGATATACAAGAACTCGTCAAACGTGAATTTCAATCTTGTGCTCAACAAGGTTTACTGCGCTGAGGAAAAAAGCGAGATATCTATTGATATCCCACGATCGGAAAAGGATCTTGTGGGCTTCCGTATCGTTGCGCTTGAAGATACAGAGGTATACAGCGGTTATTACACGGGCGAGACGGAAGAGGAAAACGTAAGGGACGTTAAGATATCCCTTGTTACCACAACTTTCAGAAAGCAGCAGTATATCAAGAGGAATATTGCTCAGCTCAAAAAGCAGGTGCTGTGCGAGGGCAGCGACCTGAAAGGTCATATCTTTGTTCATGTTATCGACAACGAGCGTGCGCTTGATACCGAGAAATACGACTGCGAGGATCTGAAAATTTATCCTAACGACAACGTGGGCGGCGCAGGCGGATTTACACGAGGAATGATAGAGGCTCTGGAGCTGGAGAAAAAGCCTACTCACGTTCTGCTTATGGACGACGACGTTATGATAATGTCCGAGAGCCTTTTCAGGACTTATTATCTGCTGAGACTTGTAAAGCCTGAATATTCGGGCTGCTTCCTCAGCGGTGCGATGTTTGACTACGACCTGCGTGAAAAGCAGTATGAGGACGTTGGCTATGTTCACAAGCTGGACGCTTCATACGGTCCTTTGAAGCCTAATTTTGATATGAGATTTCTTAACGAGATCGTTGATAACGAGGGCTATGCGGACAGAAAGGAAGAGAACTCCTATGCAGGCTGGTGGTACTGCTGCATACCTGTACAGCACATCGAGCAGAAAGGACTGCCGCTGCCCGTTTTCGTAAGAGGAGACGACGTTGAGTTCAGCATCAGAAACAACCCCGGCTTTATCACATTGAACGGAATATGCATCTGGCACGTTGGCTTTGCAGGAAAATTCAACGCTGCTATGGAGCTTTATCAGGTACACAGAAACAGCTTTGTTATTCAGGCTGCAAGCGGAATATGCAAGAATGTGGACTTCTTCAAGCGTGTAAGAACAATGTTCTGGAAGGAGATAACACGATTTGCATACAACAATGCCGAGCTTCTTCTTGACTCTATCGAGGACTTTATGAAGGGTCCCGATTTCCTTGAAAAGCTCAACGGCGAGCAGTCGCTCAAAGAGCACAACGCAAAGAACGAAAAGCTTGTTCCTCTGGCGTCGCTGGGATATCCTCATGCGCTGACGGACGACCCTTATTCTTACACTCGCCTTAATATTTTCTCCAAGGTAATGTATGTTCTTACTATAAACGGACATCTGCTTCCCAACTTCATGCTGAGAAATCACCCGTCGGTCATTGCATTTGACTGGTTCTTTGTTCCCGGCAAGAATTTCAGAAGAAAGCGTCTTATCGCAGTTAACCCCAACGACAGCACGGGCTGTCTGAGAACAATAAACAGAAAACGCTGCTTTGCACTTATCAAGCGCTACAAGAAGGTAATGAACAACTACAAGAAGAACCATGTTAAGGTTGAGCAGCAGTACAAGGAACATTTCAGCAGAATGACTACCAAAGAATTCTGGAAGGAGTATCTTGGCATATGAGTAAGCTTAGATCGCTGAAAAAACGGCTGGGAGCAGCCTACAGGGCGTTCAACAACGTTCCGGCAGCCCCTGCAAAAGCGGCTGCAAAAGCTGCTCCGCCTCAGGAGCAGGCAAGAAACATTATCGCCGACGGCTCAAAGGTAACAATAGAAGCTCTGAACCCCGACTACTGCGTGGGCTGCGGAGCTTGTGCAAACGTATGTCCCAAGGGCGCAATTTCTATGGCGGAAAACGACGAGGGCTTTTTGTCGCCTGTTGTGGACCATGAAAAGTGCATATCCTGCAAGCTGTGCAGAAATATCTGTCCGCCTATGAATCAGACTGCAAACAAGGGCAATTCGCAGCAGTCGGGCTGCTATGCGGTATGGGCTGAGGACGAGCTGAGAATGAAAAGCTCGTCGGGCGGAATGTTCACAATTCTTGCGGAGCATATTCTTGACAAGGGCGGATATGTGTGCGGCGCTGAATACGACAAGGAAAACAGCTTTTATGTAAGGCACAGAGTTATTTCCGACAAGGCAGAGCTGGAGTCTTTGAGAGGCTCAAAATATGTTCAGAGCGACACGGGATATACTTTCAGAGAGATAAAGGAGCTGCTCGACAAGGACAGTGACGTTTTTTTCTGCGGAACGCCCTGTCAGGTGGCAGGACTTAAAAACTTTCTCAGAAAGGACTATGAAAAGCTGCTGACCTGCGACCTTGTCTGTCACGGAGTTCCTGCTTACAAGGCATTTAACGAGTATATTTCGGAAAAATATGCAGGCAAGGAAATAGCGGATTTCAGGTTCAGGCAGAAAGAGCTGAGCTATGAATGTACAAAGGGCATAGTTGATCTCAAGGACGGCTCTAGGGACGTTATCACCACAAGTCACGACCCTTATGAAAAGCTTTTCCACGGTTCGCTGATGTTCAGAAACTGCTGCTACGACTGTCAGTATGCTGAGCTTCCCAGATACGGCGATTTTACTCTGGGCGATTTCTGGGGCATAAGCCAGTTCGACCCCGAGCTTAACGACGGCAAGGGCACTACTCTTATGCTGGTGAACGATCAGAAGGCTGAAAAAATTCTTGAAGAAGTAAAGGACAGGCTGAAGCTTATAAAAGAAGCTCCGCTGGACATTGCCAAGAGAAACAACAGCTTCGGTTCAAGACGTCCCAAGCCTGCCGCAAGAAAGCGTTTTTACGCCATGCTGAAAAAGGGATATCCCTTTGCAAAGGCTGCGCACTACACTATTAAAAACAAATATGACATCGGCGTTATCGGTCTGTGGTTCGGCGAGAATTACGGAAGCATCCTTACCTATTACGGACTGAACAACGTACTGGAAAATGAGCTTGGTCTCAGCGTTCTGATGATAAACAATCCGCTGACAAACGCCAAGGGCTTTCCAAACTCGCCGCCGGAAAAGTTCGGTGCGAAATACTACAATATAAGCAATGTGCTGCCTGTAAAGGACTTGGGACAGCTCAACAGCCGCTGCGACGCTTTTCTCGTCGGTTCCGACCAGCTTTGGAACTACTGGCTCAGCAAGCGCTACGGTCAGACATATTTCCTTGACTTTGCCGACGACAGCAAAAAGAAGATAGCCTACGGAACGTCTTTCGGCGCTGACAACTACAACGGTCCGCTGAGAGAGAAATACGTTTCCATGGAGAATTTAAAGCGGTTTGACGCAGTTTCTGTCCGTGAGGATTCGGGCGTGACCATATGCCGTGACGAATTCGGCATAGATGCTGTAAAGGTCTGCGACCCGGTATTTTTAAGCGACACCAAGGTGTTTGAAGAGCTTGCAGACCGCAACGAGATAGAGTTTGAAAAGGGTGAATATGTTTTTGCATACATTCTTGACCCGTCTCCCGAAAAGAGAGATGTTCTGCGTGCGGCGGTGAAGAAATGGGGCAAAAAGGTGGTTGTTTTCCTTGACGAGCCTATGAAGATCTTCGACGAAAACAAACAGCGCTTTGAGCTTGACGAAAGCGACGGCGATATTCTTGTCTATGAAACGGTGACGGCGGACAAGTGGCTTAAATATCTGAAAGATTCTTGTTTTGTTATCACAGATTCCTTCCACGGCTGCTGCTTTGCTTCTCTTTTCAAGAGATCCTTTGCGGTAATGAAAAACAACAAGCGAGGCGGAGGACGTTTTTACTCGGTGCTTTCAATGTTTGCTCTTGAAGACCGCATTGCGGAGGAGCCTGCAAGAATTATTGCAGATCAGGAGCATTTCTTCGGCGAGGTGGACTACTCCAGGTTTGACGGATATCTGAACGACATCAGGGAATTTTCCCTTGACTGGCTGAAAAAGGCTCTGTTCAGTCCCAAGGTGATATCAAACTACAGCGCATACCCTGTGATAGACAAACGTCTTACGGACGAATGTAAATAACGGCAAAATGCCGCAACATAGAGGGCTTGCAGCTGCCTGCCCTGACAAAAATAAGGAGTGAAACAAATGGCTAAGTATGATTATCTTATCGTCGGTTCGGGTCTTTTCGGAGCGGTTTTCGCTCACGAGGCAATGAAAAAGGGAAAGAAATGCCTTGTTATCGACAAGCGTCCGCACATCGGCGGAAACATTTACACAGAGGAAGTTGAGGGCATCAACGTACACAAATACGGCGCTCACATTTTCCACACCTCGGACAAGAGCATATGGGAATACATCAACAGCTTTGCGGAGTTCAACAACTACATCAACTCCCCTGTTGCGGTATACAACGACGAGCTTTACAATCTCCCCTTCAACATGAACACATTCAGCAAGATGTGGGGCATCAAAAAGCCTTCGGAGGCTAAGGAGATAATTGCAAGACAGATAGCAGAGCTGAACATCGGCGAGCCTGCAAACCTTGAAGAACAGGCTCTCAAGCTGGTTGGTACTGACGTTTACGAAAAGCTTATCAAGGGTTACACCGAAAAGCAGTGGGGCAGACCCTGCAAGGAGCTGCCATCGTTTATCATCAAGCGTCTGCCTCTGAGATTTGTTTATGACAACAACTATTTCAACGACCGCTATCAGGGTATCCCCATAGGCGGCTACACTCAGATAATCGAAAAGATGCTTGACGGTGCAGACATTATGACCGACACCGATTACTTTGAGTTTATCAAGGAAAATCCCGACATTGCGGACAAGACTGTTTACACGGGAATGATAGACGAATTCTTCGGCTTTGAATACGGTCCTCTGGAGTACCGCTCGGTACGTTTTGAGACGGAAGTACTGGACGAGGAAAACTATCAGGGCAACGCAGTTGTGAACTACACTCACAGAGACGTGCCTTACACAAGGATCATCGAGCACAAGCACTTCGAGTTCGGCAAGCAGGAAAAGACGGTCATCAGCCGTGAGTATTCCGCAGAGTGGAAGCCGGGCGTTGAGCCTTACTATCCTGTAAACAACGACAAGAACAACGAGCTTTACCTGAAATACAAGGCTCTTGCCGACACACGCAGCGATGTTATTTTCGGCGGCAGACTTGGTCAGTACAAGTATTACGACATGGACAAGGTAATTGCTGCGGCTTTGGAAAGCGTTAAGGCTGAGCTGGGGGAATAAATATTACCCAAAGTTGATTTACTGAAATAAAAAGAAGCTGCT
>JBJERD010000242.1:0-13495 GCA_051882095.1 Oscillospiraceae bacterium | reverse complement strand
CCGCACATCTGCTTGCAGATTTTCCGTCATATCGCACAATTCGAGCTTGACTATCACCAGATAGCCTGCGCTCTCATTATGCGGTCTGACGAAAAATCTGACTGCGCATCTGCACGACAATGGTTATGCGGTGTTGCCTCAATTCATTTGAAAAGGATTGTATTTCATGGTATATAGGGTCGATTGCAGCCGCTGGGGAAGGTTTTTTCAGGTTCCGTGCAGCGTTGTAGATGAGCATATCAAGCTGAGCGACGGCGAATTTATCAAGGTTCTGCTGTGCATTTTGTGCGGAAACAGCAATATTATAGATACCGACAAGCTGTCCGAACAGGCGGGAGTTTCTGTGAGAACGGTTGAAGATTCTCTGCGCTATTGGGCAGGGCTTGGAGTTATTTCTCTGTACGACGAAAACGGCGGCGACGTAAAGGCTGTCAGACAGACAAGCGAGCCTGCGGCTGCCGTACAGCCAAAAACGGAAGAGCCAAAGCCGAAAACCGTTGTAAGGTATTCGCCTAAGGATCTTTCGGACAAGATAAATAAAAACGGCGAGCTTAAACTGCTTACTGATGATGTTCAGAGGATACTCGGCAGGACTATCAACGCTACGGAAACGGCAGGGCTTCTGAATTTGTATGAGTATTACGGCTTTTCGGCGGCTTCCATACTTATGATAACAGATTACTGCCATAAGCTTGGCAAGGACAGGTTCGCTTATATCGAGCGTGTCGCCAAAGATTGGTTTGAGCGTGGTATCACCGGCTATTCGGACGTTGAAAATGAAATAATTGCTCAGTCAAAAATAAGATCCTATGAGTATAAGACCGCTAAAGCTTTCGGAATAAACAGCAAGCTTTCAAAGCGGCAGCAGGAATACATAGACTCATGGCGTTCAATGGGATTCAGCATTGAGATGCTTGAAATAGCATATGAAAAATGCATGGACGCAAAGAATACGCTCAGCTTCAGCTATATTGACGGTATTCTGAAAAACTGGGCTGGCAAAAGTATCAGCACTCCCGAACAGGTGTCACGGGAGGAGCAGAGATTTGCGGATTCAAACAAAAAGAAAAAGCAGATGTCTGATAACGGCGGCAAAAGCACTTCCTACGACCTGGACGAGTGGGAGCAGTATGCAATGAATTTTGACCCTAACCGAGGAGGCGATAAGCAGTGATAAAATACAGTACATCAGCGTTTGAAAAAGCCGAAGAGGAACTGAGCAGACGTCGGAAAAACGCCGAATCGGAGCATGAAAGAAGAACTGCGGAAATAGACGCTGCCGCCCCTGAGATCGGTATTTTACAGAAATCATTGGCAAGCACGGGCATGGAGCTTATGCAGCTTGTAGTCAGCGGCGGAGATAACACGGCGGAGCTGGTGGCTCAAGTAAAAGAAAAAAATCTTCGCACTCAGCGAGCAATAGGCGACCTGCTTGAAGCGGTCAAGGGCGACAGGCATTATCTTGACGTACCGTATTTCTGCGATAAATGCAAGGACACCGGCTATATAAACGGCAGCAGATGCGAATGTTTTAAAACGCTTCTGAAAAAATATACAGCTGAGGAGCTTAACGCCAACTGCCATATAAAAATGCACGATTTCAGCGAGTTCAGACTTGATTATTACGAACAGAACAGCGAAAGCGGCATTTCCCCACGAGAGAAGATGTCTCAGAATTTTCAGTATTGCAAAAGCTATGCCGAGAATTTCAACGGCAGCGCCGATTCGCTTTTCTTTTTCGGCAAGACCGGTTTGGGCAAGACATTTTTGTCCTCGTGTATCGCAGCAAAGGTAATTGAAAAGGGCTGTAACGTGGTGTTCGGCTCTGTGCTTGACTTTTTCAGAGCGGTTGAAAACGAGCATTTCGGCAAAGCAGAGGGTGATACTCTGAGCCTGCTCATAGACTGTGAGCTACTTATTCTTGACGACCTTGGTTCTGAGTTTCAGACTTCGTTTACCGAGTCTGTGCTTTATGATATCGTAAACAGCAGACTTAATCTTGACAGACCGACTATTATTTCAACAAATCTTTCCATAGGCGAATTCAATTCAAGATATAACGAGAGAATAGTGTCAAGAATAACAGGCTGCTATACGCCAATAACCTTTATCGGCAAGGATATCCGCCATGTCAGACACAGGTATAATAAATAAACAACATTGATATTTGACAAAAGTGAAATAATGTGCTATAATTAAGATATAGCCTGATGAAAGGATAATCAAAATGAATTGGGTTGAGGTCGATATTTTTACAACTACCGCAGGTATCGAGCCGCTGACGGGCTCGCTGCTTGGAATGGGCATCAACGGCTTCGTTATCAAGGACGCCGCCGATTTTGAAGAGTTTCTGGAGGACAAGTCGATAAACTGGGATTATATCGACGACGACCTTATGGGACTTAAAAACTGCGAAACTACCGTTACGGTGTATCTGCCCGAAAATGCACAGGGTCTTGAGAATCTTGAAGCTGTCAAGCTGGAGCTGAAAGCTTTGAAGCTAAGAGATGAAAACAACGAGTTCGGAAGACTTGAATACCAGCTTAAAAATGTCCGTGAGGAAGACTGGGCAAACAACTGGAAACAGTATTTCAAGCCGCTGTGTATCGGCGAAAAGCTGCTTATTAAGCCCTCATGGGAGCAGGCAGCGCCCGATGAAAAGCGTAAAATACTTGAGATCGACCCGGCTTCAAGTTTTGGCACAGGGCAGCATAACACCACACAGCTTTGTCTTGAGCTGATAGAAAAAAATCTTTCGGAGGGCGACAGGATACTTGATCTGGGCTGTGGAAGCGGTATACTTTCTATAGGTGCCATACTTCTGGGCGCAAGGTCGGCATATGCTGTTGATATCGACGAAAACTCGGTAAGGATCGCCGCAGAAAATGCTGAGAAAAATCAAATCTCAAAGGAGATCTATACTGCCGAGTGCGGCAATGTTATCGACGACGATGCGCTGGTGGGCAGGATAGGCGGAGAGTATGATCTGGTGTGCGCAAATATCGTAGCCGATGTGCTTATCGCAATGAGTCCGAGATTTAAGGGTTTTCTGAAAAAGGACGGTATGCTGATAGTTTCGGGAATTATCGACAGCCGAAAGGACGAGGTGCTTGACGTCATCAAGGCTCAGGGGTTCGAGCTAAAAGAAATTTCCGAGAAGGAGGACTGGGTGGCAGCGTCGTTCAGACCAATTTAAAATTGTAAGTTTGTAAGAAAGGAGAACAAAAAATGCAGCTGTTAATTTTGATCATCAAGAGAACGGAGCTTGTAGACGATATAATGAAAGCTCTGGCAAACGCAGGAATAAGAGGAGGTACGGCTATCGACAGCGTGGGAATGGCAAAGTCCATTTCAAGCATGGATAACCTGCCCACAATAGGACTTCTCAGGGAAATGCTCAAAGGCGAGGACCCTGCTATGAAAGGAAAGACTATCTTCCTTGCGGTGGCCGACGAGCAGGTAGAGCCTGCAAAGGAGGCTATACTCAGCGTGACAGGCGACCTTACAAAGCCAAACGCAGGAGTGCTTTTCGGTGTGCCTATCACATTTGCTATGGGAATCAAATAATCACAAGATCCGTTCACTTGGACGGATCTTTTTTAAAATATGCGATAAAAATTAAAAAAGCTATTGCTATTTTTCAGAATATACGATATAATTATAGTTGAACATTTCAGCGTCGGCTGAAGGTCGTATTTTAAAATGTTGGGAGAATGATTATGAAAATAATGGACACGATCGGTTTTGTTGAGAGCTTTGACAGCGAAGTCGGCTCAGCTATGAATTCCGAGCTGGCACGTCAGAGAAGAAATCTTGAGCTTATCGCAAGTGAAAACATCGTTTCACCTGCCGTAATGGCTGCAATGGGTACGGCGCTTACAAATAAATATGCCGAGGGCTACCCTGCAAAAAGATATTACGGCGGCTGCGAGTGCGTTGACGTAGTTGAAAATATTGCGATCGAAAGAGCCTGCAAGCTGTTCGGAGCTAAGTTTGCAAACGTTCAGCCTCATTCGGGCGCTCAGGCAAACCTTGCTACATATTTCGCTCTTTGTGAAACGGGAGATACTATTCTGGGTATGAGCCTTGCGCACGGCGGTCATCTTACACACGGTTCGCCTGTAAATATGTCGGGTAAGAATTACAACTTCATTTCTTACGGACTTGACGACAACGGCTTCCTTGATTATGACCAGCTTGAAAAGCTTGCGAAAGAGAACAAGCCTAAGCTTATCGTTGCAGGAGCTTCCGCATATCCAAGAGTTATCGACTTTGAGAGAATTTCAGCTATTGCCAAGAGCGTAGGCGCTCTGTTTATGGTCGATATGGCTCACATCGCAGGACTTGTGGCAGGCGGTCAGCATCCGTCGCCTGTTCCTTATGCAGACGTTGTTACTACTACAACTCATAAGACTTTGAGAGGTCCAAGAGGCGGTATGATACTCACAAACGACGATGAGATCGCTAAGAAGATAAACAAGGCTATTTTCCCGGGAACACAGGGCGGACCGCTTATGCACGTTATCGCAGCTAAGGCTGTTTGTCTGGGTGAAGCTCTCAAGCCTGAATTCAAGGCTTATGCAGAGCAGATAGTAAAGAATGCACAGGCTCTCGCAAAGGGTCTGCTTGACAGAGGCTTTGACCTTGTTTCGGGCGGCACAGACAATCACCTTATGCTTGTTGACCTGAGACCTTTCAAGATCACAGGTAAGGAGCTTGAAAAGAAGCTTGACGAGGTTTATATCACAGTCAATAAAAACGCTATCCCCAACGACCCCGAAAAGCCGTTTGTTACCAGCGGCGTGAGAATCGGCACACCTGCCGTTACCACAAGAGGTCTTGTTGAGGAGGATATGGACAAGATAGCTCAGTGCATTTATCTTACAGCTTCAGACTTTGACAACAAGGCTGACGACATAAGAGCCGAGGTTGAAGGTATCTGCAAGAAGTATCCTCTTTACGAATAATTGGATTTGATTTGTATCGAAACGGGTGGCATGGTTCGCCCGTTTTTGATGGATCAAAGGCGTATATAAATATGAAAAATGTTATTGACATTTGTCTCTTTTTAAGATATACTCAATATATAATATTTAATTATGATTATGGAGGAGAAGAATATGAAATGTAATCATTGCGGAAACGAGGTTCCTGAGGGCGAGATCTATTGCTCCTGCGGACATCCGGTAACTGTGACAGCCGATCAGGGAGACGTTTCAAAAATGGATTCGCCGCTTGTGACTTCTATCGGCAGCACAAAGACTAAAAAGGGTATGCCCAAGATAGTCCAGTCGCTTATCGTTATAGGCGTGTTTGTTCTGATAGCTCTCGGCTATGGCTATTATAAGAATACATACAGCCTTACAAACGAGAAAAGCTACCGTGAGGTCTCAACCTCAGAATTTTCTATGAAGATACCCAAAACCCTTGAAAAAAGCAGCAGCGTAAGCGGTTCAAGCGACGGAATGGTTCCCGTAGCTTTCTATACCAGTGAAAAAGCTGCCGTTGATATCGAGAAGATACCTTATTCCACAAGTCCCGGACTTGAATCAATGGATATAGAGGCTTACCTTGAGCTTCTTGCCAAGACCGACTCCGATATGAAGCCGACTAAGGACGGCGATGTTATTTACGTTACTTATGTTGATAAGGGCGGCAGCGGAGTGCTTAAAAACAGCAAGGACTGCTTTGTAGTTGAAGCGCTTTTCCAGGGCAAAGACGCAATGTACAGCGTAAATGCATATTGCTATAATGAGGATAAGGACAAATACGAAGACTCGCTTATCGAGTGGGTAAAATCTTTTGAGCTGAAATAATTGATTATTCAGGCACTCATCGAACAGGTGAGTGCCTTGTTTTTTATATACGGTAAAAACATAAAAATCAATTGATTTTATATGTGTGGTGTGTTATAATGATCATATGGAGATGCGGCGTAGCTTTGTGTACAAAGTCAGGGAGGGGTAAATATGTTTCCTAAGAATTACGTCAGCGGTGAATATGCCGTCGCAACCGAGACCTTTACGGTGACGGACGACGAGAGAAAAGAACTGCTTGGAAATAAAAGCGGCTTTCGCAGGATAGCCATGAGGCTGTATTATCCTGTGCTGAAAGAAAAAACGGCAGGAAAAGAATATGCAGCTATTTTTTCGGAGAATAAAAAGAAGGCTTTGCAAAAAGCTTTCCATGTCAAAAATATGGACGATTCAATGCTCAAAGCCGAGTATTTTGAGAATATAGCTCCTCCGACAGGCGAGAGATTTCCGCTTATAATGTTCAACCACGGCTATAACAGCTATGTGGAAGCAAATACATATCTTTGTATCGAGCTTGCTTCTCACGGATATGTGATAGCTTCCGTAGGTCATGCCTTTGAAGCGGTGGAAAACGACTATGAGGACGGCAGCTTTGACCTGTATGATAAAAACATCAACAAGATGATGTACACAAATATGCTGAAAGCTATACTGGCGCAGAATAAGATTTTAAAGAAAAAGCTCTCTCCCGAAGAAGCTTATGCGCAGTTTGTGGGCTTTCAGAACAAGTATGTTCCGTATATAAAGGGAAGATTGCCCCAGTGGCATAAGGATAATATGTGCGTGGTCGGCGAACTGAAAAAGCGCTTCTCGGAGCTGATAGATTTTTCGATCGGAATAGGCGCTTCGGGACATTCTCTCGGCGGAGCGGCTGCATATTATCTCTGTCAGTATGAAGATGAATTTGTCTGCGGAATAAATATCGACGGCGGAGTTTTCGGCGATTATGATAATAAAACAATGAGCAGTCCCTTCTTCCAGATATGCTGTAAGGAAAACTATAATATGGAGACCAAGCCGCTGCTTGATACGACAGCTCCTGTGCATTATGCGGTTTTCAGCAATATGAAGCATATCGGCTTTACAGACGCAAAATTCTTTGTTCCTTTAAAAATGCTTGTGGGAAAAATGGATGCTATGCTTATGTATAAGCACCTTTCGGATATCCACATAAGGTTTTTTGACAAGTACCTTAAAAAGCTCCCCGATGTGGAAATGCCTTCGGGAACAAGTGACGGCGTGGAGTATAAATAGGTAAATTCTAAATCAGATACGGAGGTAATATCATGTACACACCCAATGAAAAACGTTACGACAATATGGTATACAACAGATGCGGAAACAGCGGATTAAAGCTTTCTGCTGTGTCGCTGGGCTTCTGGAAGAACTTCGGAAGCGAAAGCTCATTTTCCAATATGGAGAATATGGTGCATACGGCTTTTGACCTGGGTATCACCCATTTTGACCTTGCCAATAATTACGGTCACCCTTATAACGGCAGCGCAGAGGAAAACTTCGGCGCTATTCTCGATAAGGGTATGCGCAGCTACAGAGACGAGCTTTGCATCTCCACAAAAGCAGGCTACGATATGTGGCCGGGTCCTTACGGCGATAAAAACGGTTCAAGAAAGTATCTCACAGCCTCTCTTGACCAGAGCCTCAGACGCATGAAGCTCGATTATGTAGATATTTTCTATCACCACGTTTTTGATCCCAATACGCCCCTTGAAGAAACTGCGCTGGCTCTTGATAACGCAGTAAGGCAAGGCAAGGCGCTGTATGTTGGTATCTCAAACTACAACAAGCAGCAGACGGAAGAAATAATGAAGATATTCAAGGAGCTTAAAACGCCCTTTGTGGTAAATCAGCCCTCCTATTCAATGCTCAACAGATGGATAGAGCAGGACGGTCTTGATAAGTGGGCGTCGGAAAACGGAATAGGTATCTCGGTGTTCTCGCCGCTTTATCAGGGAGTTCTTACCGACAGATATCTTAACGGTATCCCTGCCGATTCAAGAGTGGGCAAAGGCGATACATGGATAGGCGGTCAGCTGGACGATAAAATGATATCAAAGCTGAAAAGGCTTAATGAAATCGCTGCTTCGAGAGGACAGAAGCTTTCGCAAATGGCGCTTTCATGGGTGCTGAGCAATAAGGCTGTCACCACCGTCCTTATCGGAGCAAGCAGACCCTCGCAGATAGAAGAAAACGTTGAGGCTGTTTCAAAAATGGAGTTCTCCGCAGAGGAGATCTCGGCAATTGAACTGATACTGGCAGAATAGGCTGAGTTCAGATCAAAAACAGGGTATTATGTAATATGAGGATATTTGCAAAATCAGAATATATAGAATCTGAAATGAGTTTTATATATGATATATTTTCTTTGCCGGAAGAAACCGCTGACGGCTTCATATCTATTGAAGCATATGGAGAAGTATTGGATAAGTTTCAGTATGTGTTATGCACCTATAGCCTGAAAGATATGTCTTTATATGATAATGGCGGATATGAAGAGATGACAGAGCTTCTTAAAAATACTGACGGGAAGCGGATAAAGGTTCTTTTTAAAGTGAAAAACGAAAAGATAAAGCGTGTTGAAATAGTACTTGAAAGTCTGGCTGCCGCATATAATGACGAGAGATTTTTGCAGCTTGAGCTTCTTGGCTGGGGTATCAGCGACAAGAGCTGCATAGCCAAGGCACAGTCTGTATAAAAAATGCGGCTGAAAGTTAACAATAATCGGATAAAGATTTTTCTGCAAAACAAATAAAAGCCTGAGAAGACTGCGTCTTTTCGGGCTTGGTTTTTATTGTGCTTTGTTTTCATGTGCGGGATTTTGAATTAAAACATATTTTATGCGGCATTAAGAAAAAAAGCAGTACATTTTAATATATTTAGTCAAAGCCTGTGTTGACTTTTTATGATCATGATAGTATAATTAATTTATAATTAATAACTATAGGCGCATCGCATTTTTTGTTGATTATTGACGGCTTATCACGCCGCTTACACAATCCTGTGATATAATAGCCTTTTAAGGAGTCAGTTCATGTTCGGTTATGTCAGAGCGTTCAAGCCTTATATGAGAATATGCGAATTTGATACCTATAAAGCGGTCTATTGCGGTCTTTGCAAAACTATGGGCAGAGAGTTCGGACTTGCTTCACGTTTTACGTTAAGCTACGATTTCGCATTTCTGACTCTTATGAATATGTCTGTCAATAGCGTGAAGATAACCGCAGAAAGAGAGCGCTGCATTGCTCATCCGCTGAAAAGATCGCCTTGCGCTACCTGTAAAAGCGGTCTTGATTATCCTGCTTATGCCGCCGTTATACTGGTCTATCATAAGCTGAGAGACGATCTTGGCGACAGAGGTTTGAAGGGTAAGCTTGCGGCTGCCGTAACGCTTCCATTCTTCAGGAAGCCGTATAAAAAAGCTAAGACTAAATACGGCAATCTTGCCAATACTATTGAAGAGATGATGGGGCTGCAAAAGAAGATAGAAACTGAAAAGCACGCTTCCGTTGACCTTGCCTGCGAGCCTACCGCAAAAATGATGGAGGCTATCGCTGCCCAGATTTCCGATGAAGATGAAAAGCGCAGTGTCCTTAAAAGGTTCGGCTATCTGCTGGGGAGATATATCTATTTGTGCGACGCTCTTGACGATGTTAAGGATGATCTTCGCAAAGGCGGCTACAATCCGCTGCTTTCGGCGGCTGAAATACCAAAAAACCGAAAAGAGCTTTCCGATGAAGAGTATGAGAGGATATGCAAGGTCACCGCAGACAGCATAAATTTTACGCTTGGCGAGCTTGCCGAGGCTTATGTTAAGCTGGATATTGAGCTGTATAAGCCGATACTTGACAATATAATCTATCTGGGCTTGAAAAACGTGTTCGAGCAGGTGCGAAGCGGAAAATTTCGCAGAAAGAATAAAGAATAAACAGACAGAGAGGAGAAAAACATATGAAAGATCCTTACAAGGTGCTGGGAATATCTCCAAGCGCTACCGACGACGAGGTAAAGGCTGCATATAAGGAGCTGGTCAAGAAATATCACCCCGACCAGTATCAGGGCAGCCCGCTTTCAGAAGTTGCCGAGGAGAAAATGACCGAGGTCAACGCCGCCTATGATGAAATAATGGCTTCACGCCGCAGCGGAGGTTATTCGGGCGGATATTCCTCACAGTCCTCTTACGGCGAAGTAAACTATCAGGAAATAAGAAGAATGATACAGTCGGGCGACATAACAAGAGCCGACAGTATGCTTGACACTGTTCCGCAGGGGCAGAGAAGTGCAGAGTGGTTCTTCCTCAAAGGCAGCGTATGCTACACCAGAGGCTGGCTAAACGACGCATATGCTAATTTTCAGACGGCTTGTCAGATGCAGCCGGGCAATTATGAATACCAGGCGGCTCTTAATCAGATGAATCAGCAGAGAGGCGGTTATATGGCAGGCAACCCAATGCAGGGAAGCGGCCGCAGTCAGGCTTCCGACACAATGGACTGCTGCACAACTCTGTGCTGTGCAGACTGCTGCTGTGAAATGATGGGCGGCGACCTGATACCGTGCTGCTGATAAATAAAAGAGCGGCAGCCCGTACCGTTACTTCGGCGGAAAGCGAGGTGCCGTCGGTCAATGAAAAATAAACTGGCGTTTCGAATATCGCTGGGAGGAGTAATTACAGCTATCTGTGTTTTTTCCATGTTCTGCACGGGATTTCTGCCGATGCTCGATTATACCATTCCTACCTTTGCAGGATTTCTGATGGTAATAATGATAGTAGAAACGGGAGCAAAGTGGGCGGTGACAACTTATGCGGCGGTGAGCTTTTTAAGCTTGCTTGTAACGCCCAATTATCAGGCTTCGCTGCTGTTCCTGCTTTTCATGGGATATTACCCCATACTGAAAGTGTATCTTGATAAATTAAAAAACAAGACGTTTTCATGGATAGTAAAATACGCCGTTTTTAATGCGGCAATAATTGTTTTCTTTTTGCTTTTCCAGTACATATTCATGTCCGAGGATATGTTTGAGGGAATGGAGATGTTTGGCAAATACGCAGCTTTTGTGCTGTGGGCGGCGGCAAATGTATTCTTTCTTATTTATGACAGACTGCTGGGACAGCTGACGGATATATATGTAAACTGGTTCAGAAAGAAAATTCTGAGGAGAAAATAAAACGTTCAAAAGAGAGATGAATGTGGTGGACGAAAAAGAGAAAAAGACATTATCACAGAAAAAAGAGGAAATAAAAAGCTCTCCCAAATACCGTAAATATGTTCAGATAATAAGTCTGGCGGTCTTTCTGTTGGTGCTTGCCGTTATAACCGTGCTGATGATGCCGTTGATAAAAAGCTTGCGGACGGAAGAGGGCTTGGCAAATATCGAAAAAACGCTGAGCAGCTACAGCGGAATATGGGGCGTGCTGATATTTACGCTTTTGCAGGCGGTACAGGTCATAATAGCTGTAGTTCCGCCGATACAGATAGTGGGAGGCCTGCTTTTCGGCTGGTTTTTCGGAGCGCTGCTTTCTTTTGCGGGAGTAGTTCTCGGCAGTCTGGTCATCTTCATGCTGGTGAAGAAATTCGGAAGACCCATTGCGGAAGCCTTTGTTGATGAGAAGCACTTAAACAAATTCGGATTTCTGCAAAACGAGCGAAAGCTGACGGGTGTCCTTATAGTGCTTTACCTTATCCCCGGATTTCCCAAAGACGTGCTCACCTATATAGTACCGCTGACAAGAATAAGTAAGAGGGACTTTTTCGTGTATGTAATGCCTTGCAGACTTCCTGCGATCGTGATGTCAACAGCGCTTGGCAGCAACGTCGGCAGCGGAAATTTCAAGATAGCCATTGTTATTGTGGCGGTTTTTATGGTAATAGGAATTGTTGGGTTCTTCTTCAAGGATACTATTTTGAACAAAATAAAACAACACAAAAAGCAAAAATAGGCGGTTATTCACAAAGATGACCGCCTGATAATTTTTTTATATTTTTTTTGAAAAAACCCTTGACAACGCAGCTGTATTGTGATATAATAAATATCGTTGATTGAGAGCAAAGCTTCTCAGATAAAAAAATATGCGGGTGTAGTTCAGTGGTAGAACTCCAGCCTTCCAAGCTGGTCATGTGGGTTCGATTCCCATCACCCGCTCCAATATGCACCTGACGGTGCAATTTTTATGTAAATCCATGCGCCTTTAGCTCAGCTGGATAGAGCAACTGCCTTCTAAGCAGTAGGCCACTGGTTCGAGTCCAGTAAGGCGTGCCAACAGCACGGACGGTGTACTGAGTACACCGCCGAAACGTGCTTTTTTTATCATCAGAATATGGTGGGTATAGCGTAGTTGGTTAACGCGTCAGTTTGTGGCACTGAAGACCGTCGGTTCGAATCCGACTATCCACCCCAGGTGCTAGCCCGCACGGGGCAAAATCCGACATCATTTAGTGGTGTCGGATTTTTTATTCCGCTGCATGAACCTTATGTAGGGTGAAATGCCCACATCGCACCGTGAACCATAGAATTTCGGCATATGTGCAGCAGCCTTTTTATTTCATTTTTTATACAATAAAAACCGCCGGCTCTGATGAACCGGCGGTTTTGTATTGCATAGATGAAATTACAGCTCGATGATGACCTTGCCGCTTGTTGTTGGAGTAACGTCCACAGCCTTATCTGTAGAAGCAATCTCGATTCTGAACGAAGCGTTTGTGTCTGTGTATGAACATTCGATCTTATTGCCTTTTCTTGCAGCAGTCAGCTCGAATACCTTGTTGGCGTCGGTATCGTAGATCGGGCATACAGCAGTCTTGCCGTCTTCAAGCTCAAAGATCTTGAATGTGGTGCCGTCAAGATAATCATACTCAACGTCTCTTACAAAGTTTCCGAAAGGAATAATGCTGTTTGGCTTAGCAAGAGCAGGTATCTCAAAGTATGAGCACTCGTGTGTGTACCACTTTTCGCCCTCGAATACCTTGCCTGTTATGATATCGGTCCACTTTCCTGCGGGAACGTAGTACTGAGCGATACCCTTGTCGTTAAGGATAGGAGCAACAAGAATGTTGTCGCCGAACATATACTGTCTGTCAAGAGTAAGGCAGGTAGGATCGTCAGCAAAGTCGATGACCATAGCTCTCATTACAGGAACGCCCACCTCATGAGTTTTGATAGCCTGTGCCCATACATAAGGCATCAGCTTGCCTTTAAGCTTTGTGAAGAAGCGGAGAACATCGCAGGATTCCTCGTCAAAGTTCCAAGGCACTCTGTAGGAAGTGCTTCCGTGCAGACGGCTGTGTGATGAGAACAGACCGAATGCAGCCCATCTCTTGTAAATGTCGGGAGTAGCAGTAGTTTCAAATCCTGCCATGTCGTGTGAAGTGTAGCCGAAGCCTGAGATACAAAGTGAAATACAGCCTCTTACTACCTCAGCCATTGAGTTGTAGTTGCCCGAGCAGTCGCCGCCCCAGTGAACAGGGAACTTCTGACCGCCTGCTGTTGCGGAACGTGCAAACAGACAAGCCTTGTTCTCGCCGTAGTACTCTTTCAGTACGTTGAATACGCACTCGTTGTAGAGATATGTATAATAGTTGTGCATCTTGATAGGATCCGAGCCGTCGAAGTATACGATATCCTTTGTAGGGATTCTCTCGCCGAAGTCGGTCTTGAAGGTATCAACG
>JBJERD010000241.1:0-2031 GCA_051882095.1 Oscillospiraceae bacterium | reverse complement strand
GAGCGAAATCCCCTACCGTAGGGAGCTCCGAAAAGGGTGAATTTCAAAACAGTCCAGTGGACTGTTTTGAAAGAGGGGAAGCCCTGCGATAGAGGGCTTCCCCTTATTCTGTGCATAAATAAGTTTTTCGACAGACTGAGGCGGCAATTATTTTGCCGCTTTTACTTTACTTATTTTCCGAAACATGATATAATTTTATCATACCCCAAAAAGCAGGAGGTGTCTTATGAATATTTCAAAGGAACTGTCGGACAGAGAGCTTTCGCAATGCGAAAACAGCTTCAGACATTCTTCCTATGAAGCCGAGCTTGAATTTTATTCTGCCGTAAAAGCCGGAGACGATGAGCTTGTAAAACAGCTTTACACACCGCTTGACATCAATGAACACGGAAAGCTCAGCAATGACAAGCTGAGGAATATAAAATATCACTTTGTTGTCACAGCTGCAATGATAACACGCTTCTGTATCGAGGGCGGAATGGCTCCTGCCAGAGCTTTCACTATAAGCGATATATGCATAAACAAATGCGACGCCTGCTCTGCTCCCGAACAGGTGGCTGCTCTTCATAAAGAAACGGTCATGTTTTTCACCTCTCAGATGAAGACCATAGCGTCGAAATCAGCCTATTCAAAGCATATTCTCATGTGTATAGACTACATTTACGAGAACATCTACAGCGGCGTTACCGTTCAGGACGCTGCAGATCACCTTGGCTTGACGCCGCAGTATCTTTCAAAGCTGTTCCGTCAGGAGGTCGGCGTAAAGCTTTCGGATTTTATTATGACAAAGCGTATCACCGCAGCGGAAAATATGCTTAAATTCTCCGAATACACCCCCCTTGATATAGGCAATTATCTTTGTTTCAGCTCTCACAGCCATTTTATTTCTTCTTTCAAAAAGAAAACGGGAATGACCCCGAGGCAGTATCGTGATAATTATTTCAGATCCAACTGGAGAAACAATATTGATTAAGGCAAAACCGCACAAAGCAGTCAGGCTGTATTTGTGCGGTTTTGCCTTAAATATCTGATATGAATATTAAAATTGTGATATAACTTTTTGAAGCTGCGATATATAATAACGGTATCATGATAGATTTTGAAAGGACTGTTGTTATGAACAAAAAAGCTTTACTGTCACTTTTTCTGACCGCTGCACTGTGTCTGTGCTCATGCGGCAGCAGCAGCGCAAAGGACGTTTCGGCAGCTGAAAATTCTTCGGAGGCTGCAAAGCCGTCTAGTCAATCGGAATACACCCTTGAAGCGGATTTCAGCAAGGGAGCTTCACCTGATTTCTCCATATCGGCAGGCTGGTCAAACGGTGCACCCTTCAACTGTATGTGGAGCGACAACAACGTTACCTTCAATGACGGCAAAATGCAGCTTATCATAGACTCCATAGCGGACGGAGACGCATATCGGGGCGGCGAATACAGAACTAAGGAAAACTACGGCTACGGTCTTTACGAGGTCTCGATGAAGGCTATAAAAAATGACGGAGTTGTTTCTTCGTTCTTTACATACACAGGTCCGTCGGAGGATAATCCGTGGGACGAGATAGATGTTGAGATACTGGGAAAGGACACCACAAAGGTTCAGTTCAACTACTACACAGACGGCGTAGGCGGACATGAATATATGTACGACCTTGGCTTTGACGCCTCCGAGGATTTCCACACATACGGTTTTGAATGGACTAAGGACAAGATAACATGGTATGTTGACGGCAAGGAAGCCTATTCGGCAACCGAAAATCTTCCCGTTACCCCGGGAAAGGTCATGATGAACGCATGGAACGGTATCGGCGTTGACGGCTGGCTGAAGGCTTTCGACGGAACAGTGCCTATTACTGCCGAATATCAGTGGGCAAGGTTTACGGCGGCTGAATAGTTTTTGCTGAACATGAAATTACTATACATAACAAAAACTGCTTTTGAACCAAACGGTCAAAAGCAGTTTTTTATTAAGCGGAAAACCCTATTCATGCTTAGAGTAAGGGGAAGCCCTCTATCGCAGGGCTTCCCCTTACCC
>JBJERD010000240.1:0-13650 GCA_051882095.1 Oscillospiraceae bacterium | reverse complement strand
CTTGTCCGGCTGCTCCATCAAGCCCTTTATGACCTCGCTGAGAGTGCCGTCTCCCCCCGAAGCCACCACCAGATCGTAATTTGAAGCGTCGCTTTTCACCTTTTCATAACCGTCAAGGGGCGCCTGAGTAGGATATGCAGTGACCTCATAACCATTTTGCGTAAACAGATCTATGATCTCGCACAGATTAGACTTTATCTTACCCTTGCCCGCATGAGGATTGTACACAAATAATAGCTTTTTCATAAAAATGTCCTCTCTTTTTTTCTGTTTTTCTGTTGTCTTGTCTTTTTTTGAAAATTATTTGCGTTTTGTCATATATTATAATAATATTATAGCATAATAAGCAAAAAAGTCAAGGAATATTGTTGTGATTTTGTTTAATAATTTATAAGTCATAATGCTTTACTTTTTTTGAAAACTGTGTTATCATATATGCTGGGGTGAGGTTATGCGGAATATTAAAAACTCGCTTACGCTTTTGTTTTTTGTGGTGGGGCTGTCAATGCTCACAGGTCTTGCGGCAATGTGTCTGAAATGGCTGTTTTGCGGAATGAATCTGCAAATGGGCGAAGCGGTCAGCGTGTACAGATACTGGTCGCTGCTGAGTGCGATCATTATCAGCTCGGTACTGATAATCGTTTTGATATATACAGAAGCGTTAAACAGTAAGGTGCGCAGGATAATGTCTGAGCAGGGTGTAACTTCCGAGCTGCTTGCATTGCTGAAAAAGCGTGTGGACACTGCTAAGAAGCCTTCTGTCAAAAACCACAGAAAGCTTATTCTGGCTTCATATCTGACCGACGGCGGATATTTCCCCCAATGCTTTGATATCCTCAGAGAAATTAGACCCGAGACGTTAAGCAAACGCAGCTGTGAGGAGTATTTCAACATCTGGGTGTATGCAAAGCTTATGGAGGGTGATATTACCGCAGCCGAAGCGATATACAATAAATACAGACTCGTTTTCGATCGTGCAAGACTGCGTGACGGAAATATGCCCGTTCTTCACACCATAGGCGTTTTAGAGTATGCAAAGGGGAATTATACTCAGGCGGAGACTATTCTGGTTCAGGCTAAAAATTGCGCATCGTCAAAGCAGGGAAAATGCGAGTGCAATCTGTACCTCGGATTGTGCTATCTGAAAACGGGGAGACCGCAGTATGCAAAGGCTGCGGCTGCAGAAGCTGCTAAACAGGCGTCCACTTTTTATCAGCGTGAAAACCTTGCAAAGCTTATGAAACTGACAGAGAAAGCATATGCCGTCCAAAGCGAAGAATTGAGATAGAAACAAGGCTGACGGCATAAACGAAAGAAAGGAAAAACTTATGACAGACTCATTGATAAACTGGTTTACGACAAATCTTGACGGTTTGCCAAAGGAGCTTATCTGCTTTATCATTTCCATGGTGCCGATCCTGGAGCTGAGAGGCGGACTGGTTGCGGCGGCACTTTTGAAAATCGAAATGTGGAGAGCGATACCCATTTGCATCGTCGGAAATATTATCCCCATACCGTTCATATTGCTTTTCATAAACAAAATATTTGCGTGGCTTAAAACTACCAAATGTCTGGGAGATTTTATACGGCGCTTCGAGGAAAAAACCCTTGCCAAAGGCGACAGAGTGCGAAAATACGAGTTCTGGGGCTTGCTTTTGTTTGTAGGGATACCTCTGCCGGGAACGGGCGCATGGACGGGAGCATTGCTTGCCTGTCTGCTTGAAGTAAAATACAAAAAGGCAGTTCCTGCAATTTTCCTTGGTCTGCTGCTGGCAACGACCATAATGTGTATAATCACATATTTTATCCCTTGGCTTGTAAGTCTGATATAGAAAAATCCGTCCTTAGCTGTAAGGACGGATTTTTTATAGTTTTTAAGAAATCTCACAGATCCAGCCACCTGATAAAAGCGGTTTTGTCCGAGCAGTTGTAGCCTGCATTTTTATAGAACTGCAATGTTGACTCGGATTTTGAGCCGGTGAGCAGCATCATTTTATAGCAATTGTTCTCTTCGGCTATCTGTCGGGCATAGTTCAGACAGTCTGTAGCATAGCCTTTGCCACGATGATCCTTGTGGGTGACTACATTTTCTATAAAAGCATAGGGTCTGACGTTTCGGGTAAGATTGGGTATTATCACGCACACGCATGACGAAACTATCCTGCCGTCTATCTCGCACACAATAAGGTGGTGTGATTCGTCATTGATGATCTTGTTCCATGTTTCATACAGATGCTCTGTCTTTTGGGGAACATCGGTTTCGTGCAGATACAAATAAAGATTTAAGATCTCATCTAAGTCGCTTGGGGCAGCTTCCCGTATCATAATTATCTCCCGTCTATTCGCCCAGCCTGAGCATTTCGTCAATGCAACCTCTTGCTTCGGCTATCTCCTTGTCGGTCATCTGAATTTCAAATGCGTCGCCGCTGTCGATTCCAACGCAAGAGTTGTAAACGTCCATAAGAGTTGTCATCTTCATGTTGGGGCAGAGTATCTTCTTTGAAAGTATGTAGAATTTCTTGTCGGGACATTCATACTGCAAATGCTCGGCAATGCTTATCTCTGTTCCGATAATAAATTCCTTTGCGTCGGAGCTCTTTGCAAAATTCATTATTCCCGATGTCGAACCGACATAATCAGCCTGTTCGGACACTGCCGGTACACATTCGGGGTGAACCAGCACAAGCGCATCGGGGTGAAGAGCCTTTGCCTGTTTTACTTCGTCGGCAGTAACAGCCGCATGAACGGGGCAGCCGCCCTGAAGAAGTCTGATGTCCTTTTCAGGAACAGCTTTCTGAACAAACGCTCCCAGATTGCAGTCGGGAATAAACAGTATCTTGTCGGATTCCATAGCCTTTACTATCTTCACGGCGGAAGAGGATGTAACGCACACATCGCATACCGCTTTGAGCTTTGCGGTGGTGTTTATGTAAGCTACCACCTTTCTTTCGGGGTCCTGAGCCTTTACAGCTTCTATCATTTCAGGCTCCATCTGTTCAGCCATAGGGCAGCCTGCCATTGGATTTGCAAGAAAAACTCTCTTGTCGGGAGAAAGCATTTTTGCGGTCTCTGCCATAAAATGCACTCCGCAGAATAGAATATTCTTGTTCTCAACATGAGAAGCGTCAACGCTTAGCTTGTATGAATCGCCTGTAAAATCGGCTATTTCAACAATTTCTCTCGCCTGATAGCTGTGTGCGAGAATACATATATCCTTTTCCTTTTTAAGCTTTAAAATTTCAGCTTGAATATCTTTTATCATAAATAAATCACCCAATACAAATTAATTTGACTTTGCGTATATAATTATACTATGCAGCTAGGAATTTGTCAATAGCGCAGCTCTTTCGGCTCGCTTTCCGACTGCTTGTCATCAACAAGAGTAATCAGAACATTATAGAAATCGGGAAGCTCGTTTTTCATTCTTACAGGCATTCCTTTCGGACCGATAAAGCAATGCTCGGTCTCGCCCGTCAGAAGGATATGACCGCTTTTTGCTTTGGTCATCTCGTATTCAAGAGTAAACTTCACACCCTTGATCGAACCCACTTTCACCGAAATAAGTATCTCTTCATTGAAAACGGTACTTTCCTTGTATTTGCAGCTGACAGACAGCACAGGAGAAAGATAACCCATAGCCTCCAGCTTGTCAAATTCCCAGCCTATCTGTTCCAGAAAATAAACTCTGGCTTCCTCCATGAATCTGACATAGTTTGAATGATGAGTGATCCCCATTTTATCGGTCTCGTAGTAGTTTATCCTGCGGCGGTAAGGCAAAATGTCCACAGCGGCTGCTCCTTTCCGTATTTATTTTTCAAAGAGTTATCTAAATCAATTGTATTTCAAAATCTCATAAAAGTCAAGCATTTGACAATAAACAATGTAAGTGTTATAATATTAAGGTACATAATTTTACCGTAAAGGAGTAATTACAATGAATAAAAAAATTGCCGTTATCAAGGGCGACGGTATCGGTCCCGAAATAGTTACCGAAGCTATGAAGGTGCTTGATAAGGTCGCTGAGGTCTACGGTCACAGCTTTGAGTACGACCAGCTGCTTATGGGCGGCTGCTCGATCGACGCCAACGGAGTTCCTCTTACAGATGAAACTATAGAGCGCTGCAAGGCTGCCGACGCTGTTCTTATGGGCTCTATCGGCGGAGATACAAATACATCGCCTTGGTATAAGCTTCCACCCCAGCTTCGTCCCGAAGCAGGTCTGCTTAAAATAAGAAAGGAACTGGGACTGTTTGCAAATCTTCGTCCGTCGGTGCTTTATCCGCAGCTTGCAGGAGCTTGTCCGCTTAAAGAGGAAATAAGCGCAAAGGGCTTTGATATGCTTATTATGAGAGAGCTTACAGGCGGTCTTTATTTCGGTGAAAGAAAAACCGAAGAGGTAGACGGCGTAATGACGGCTGTTGATACTCTTTCCTATAACGAAAACGAGATCAGAAGAATTGCCGTTAAGGCTTTCGAGGTGGCAATGAAGAGAAACAAGAAGGTAACAAGCGTAGACAAAGCTAACGTTCTTGATTCCTCACGCCTTTGGAGAAAGGTAGTAAACGAGGTAGCGCAGGATTATCCCGAGGTAACTCTGGAACATATGCTTGTTGACAACTCGGCAATGCAGCTTGTAAAAGACCCTGCTCAGTTTGATGTAATGGTAACAGAGAATATGTTCGGAGACATTCTTTCCGACGAGGCTTCAATGATAACAGGCTCTATAGGAATGTTGGCTTCCGCTTCTATGAATGAGACCAAGTTCGGTCTTTACGAGCCTTCGGGCGGATCTGCTCCCGACATCGCAGGACAGAACAAGGCAAATCCTATCGCCACCATTCTTTCGGCAGCAATGATGCTCCGCTACTCATTTGATATGAGCGCAGAGGCTGACTCTGTTGAGGCTGCCGTAAACAAAGTCCTTGATGACGGCATCAGAACAGGCGATATCATGTCCGATGGCATGAAGAAGGTAAGCTGCTCCGAAATGGGCGACCTTATCGCTGCGGCTATCAGATAAGCCGATCTATAACAGGATACATATTATTCAGCCGACTGTGCTATTAATGCACCGTCGGCTGTTTTTGTATTTGCCTATTGGTCAGCTTCCGAAATACCGATTATCTCATTACCGCCGAATACTGTTTCGTCAAGCTTAGTGCAGGGAAGAACCTCGAACATTCTTCCCGAAAACGGAGGAATATCAAGCTTTGCTGTGTATTGAACGTCCGCTTCGCCCAGAAGTTCCGCTGTTATTTCAGGTGCAGCTCCCGGAGTGACGGTCTCTCCGCTGTAAATATCCCAGTCGCTGTTGAGCAGCTCTCTCAGCAGGCGTTTGTCGTTAAATTTCAGATACGCCGCCTGCGGCTTGTCGGAAAAATTAAAGCAGCAAACGACAGTATCTCCGCCGCATTTGCGCTCATAAGCGTAAACGCAGTGTTCGATGTCGTCCGAGATGAGCCATTTGAAGGAAGCCATATTGTATTCTCCGTCAAACAAGGCTTTTCTTGAGCAGTAAAGCTCGCAAAGCTTGGCAAAGTATTTGCTGAAGCTGTCGTGCTTGGGATATTTGAGTAAGAACCAGTCCTGCTCACGTCTTTCGTCCCATTCTCTGAACTGACCCAGCTCGCCGCCCATAAAATTCAGCTTTTTGCCTGGGTGAGTGAAAACGTACATATAAAATGCTCTCGCCTGCTTGAATTTATTCTCGTAATCGCCCCACATTTTCTGAATGATCGTTGCCTTGCCGTGAACGTTTTCGTCGTGTGAAAAGGGCAGCAGATAAAGCTCGTTGTAGAAATACATCATAGAAAAGGTCAGCTTGTGATAATGCTTTGGACGCTCCGAGGGCGGTGTTCTGAAATAGTCAAGGGTGTCGTTCATAAATCCCAGATCCCATTTGTAGTCAAAGCCCAGCCCGCCGTATTCTGTCGGAGCGGTTATCTTGGGGAATGCTGTAGAGTCCTCCGCTATGAGCATTGCCGTGGGGTGACGCTGTTTTAGTCCGCTGTTCATGATGCGCAAAAACTCAACTGTGTTGCCGTTTACTCCTCTTGCAGGGTCGCCCATCCAGTATATAGCTCTGCTTATTGCGTCCATGCGCAGCCCGTCGAAGTGATATTTTTCAAGCCAGTAATTTGCAGCCGACTGCACAAAGCAGCAAACCTCTCTGCGTGAGTGGATAAAGTTGCAGGTGCCCCATTCGCTGACCGAAACGTCGCTGTTTGGATATTCGTAAAGCTCTGTGCCGTCATATTTTGCGAGAGCGTAGCCGTCCAAAGCAAAGTGAACGGGAACAAAATCCATGATGACTCCTATTCCTGCGTTGTGGCACTTGTCCACAAGCTCCATAAGCTGTGCAGCTGTTCCGTATCTTGATGTGGGAGCAAAAAATCCCGTGTTCTGATAGCCCCATGAGCAGTCGGCAGGGTGTTCGCTCAGCGGAAGAAATTCAAGGTGAGTGAAATTGTTCTTTTTGGCGTATTCAATAAGCTTGTCTGCGATCACATCGTATGTGAACCAGCCGTTTTCATCGTCAGGGTCAGTCTGCCAGGAACCCAGATGTACCTCGTAGATGTTCATCGGTCTGTTGTAGTTTTTATCTCTTTCATTTATCCATTTACTGTCCGTAAATTTGTACTCGTTCAGATCTCTTGTTATGGAAGCGAAATTCGGGCGCAGCTCCATTCCGAAGCCGTAGGGGTCGCAGTGCTCGCAGCGTTCACCTCTTGCGGAATAAATAACGTATTTGTACATCTGACCGTATTGGGCGTGGGGACAGTAAAGCTCAAACACACCGCCGTTTTTGTTCATGTATTCCTCCTGCCAGCCGTTGAATTCGCCTATCACCGCAACAGCGCTTGCAGACGGCGCAAAGGTCCTGAAAACCATAGTACCGTTTTCCTTGTGGGCGCCGAAATATTCATAAGCGTCAAAAACTCTGCCTGTGTAAAATTCATGCATATCCATTTATTTATCAACTCCGCTGTTATTGTTTTTGTCTTCAAAAATGTCTATAACTCTGCCTATCAGTCTGACAAGCTCCTTTGAGTCCTCTTCTCCCAGTCCGCCCAGCAGAAACTCTATATCGCAGTTGAGCGCAGCAAGTTTCTGAGCTGCGTAGTCTTTTCCTGCCTCAGTGATGTTTACATAAACGCTCCGCTTGTCCGTATCGGAAGGCTTTCTCAGGATATATCCTTTTTTCTCTGCGCTTTTCAATGCGGCGGCAACTCTGGCGCTGGTCATATAAAGACGTTTGCACAGGTCGGAAGGCGTTGCCGTATCAGCCTCGCAGCCGTTGAGATAATTGAGTATTTTCAGCTCCCCTTGAAAAAATTCTCCGTAGCCTGCGACTGTGTGCCTGTAGTATGCTTTTTTCAGAAGCTCAAAAAGCTCGTTGTGAGCGGTGCTGTACTTCATAAATCTCCTCCAAAGATAGGTTTATTGGTATGAAACAGATACCTAACACTATTAGATATTATATCATGACTTTCTCCTCAAGTCTATTGACTTTTTGTACAAACTGTAGTATAATTTTATGTGTATATAAAATATTTTAGTGAAAATGTTTTATCGTATTATACTGAAAATCAATAACAGGAGGGCATGATATGAAGTTCGGAAAACTTGTGGCAGCTGCGGCAGCTGCATCTCTTGCCGTAAGTACGGCAGCAGTAAGCGTCAGCGCACAGCAGGATACCGGAATGAGAGATATCACGACTATGGAGCTTGTGAGAGAAATGGGTCTTGGTATCAATCTGGGAAACACCTTTGAATCCTGCGGAAGCTGGATAAACGACAGCTCGGTGACCAATTATGAAACAGGCTGGGGAAGTCCCGTTATCACAAAAGAGATCATACAGGGTTATGCCGACAGCGGCTTCGGAGTGCTTAGAATACCCGTTGCGTGGTCAAACATGATGGGTGAGGATTACACCATCAACCCCGAATATATGGCAAGAGTCAAGGAGGTTGTTGACTGGACTGTTGATTCGGGAATGTATGCTATCGTGAATATCCACTGGGACAGCGGCTGGTGGGAGAATTTCCCCAAGGACGAAGATGAGTGTATGTACAGATATGAGCGTATGTGGACTCAGATATGCGACGGCTTCAAGGATTACAGCGACTATGTAATGTTTGAATCGCTCAACGAGGAGGGCGGCTGGGACTCACTCTGGAACAAGTTTAATCCAAACAACACAACAGGCAAGGATAAGTCCTACGACCTGCTTAACAGGATAAATCAGAAGTTTGTTGATATTGTCAGAGCATCGGGCGGAAACAATGCAAAGCGTCATTTGCTTATTGCAGGCTACAACACCGATATTCAGCTGACCTGCGATCCGCTGTTCAAAATGCCTTACGATCCCGAGGGAAGATGTGCGGTTTCGGTGCATTATTACACTCCGGCAGAATTCTGTCTTCTTGAACAGGATTCAGATTGGGGCAAGGCGAGAACAGAGTGGGGAACCGAAGCTGATTATCAGCAGCTTAACAGCAACTTGAATATGATGAAAGAAACGTTTATTGATAACGGGATCCCAGTCATCGTGGGCGAATACGGCTGTACCACCAAGAACAAAACACAGGATACAGTCAGAACATTCCTGACCGCTGCCTGCGAAGCGATGTACACAAGAGGCTTGTGTCCTGTGCTGTGGGATATCACATATTCCGAGGACCATTCCCTTTCGTTCTATGACAGATATACCTGCAAGATGAGCGACCCAAAGCTTGAGGAGGCTTTTGCTCAGATAGCAGGATTGTCGGTAAAGAAAACTCCCGAAATTTCTGTGAAGACCGAATACAACGTTACATACGGCGACGAGGGCTTTAATCTTGACGCTTCTGCAACAGGCGACGGAAAGATCACCTACTCTTCCTCTGACGACACGATTGTTTCGGTTGACGATGAAGGAAACGTAACTTTCCTGTCGGCAGGAAAGGCTGTAATTTACGTTGGAACCGAGGAGACCGACGAATATCTTGCGGCAACTCCTGCAGAGGTAACTGTAAATGTTGCAAAGATATCTGCACCGCCTGTTTCGCCCGAAGAGAAGATCACTGTCGATCTTACAGTAACAAGCACGGACGATATCCCGCTTCCCGAAGGCTGGGAGTGGCTGAAAACATATGAGCTGACCGAGGAAGTAACGGTAGTTTCTGCTGTTTACAGCGATTATAATTACGACAACCGCATTGTCAAGATAGAGATCACCAGGGCTGATCTTTCACAGCAAGAGCCGTCGGGCGATGATGAAGGCAATAATGAACCCGAGGATCCGCAGCAGCCCGATGATGATGATACAAATCAGCCGGATAACAGTGATACACCGTCCGAAAAGCCTGAAAAAGACAACGGTAACGACTCCAATCCTCCAACGGGAGCAGCTTTTGCGGTATCTTCAATTGCAGCGGCTTCATTGTTGGCGGCAATAGAGTTCAGAAAGAGAAAGTAAGCATAAATACCGATAAGAAGGGATAACATGGCGAGCAGGGCTGACGAGTATCTGATAATGCCTGACGACGAGCTTAAAAAGATATACCGCAGATATGTTAAATGGCAGAGGTGGTTGACGGCGCTTCCGATATTCGGGGGAATTATAACATTCATCGGAACTGCTATCGGAGGATTCTTCTATTTGACGTTATTTTCATCTTTCGCATCGGTGAGTCCCTTCATTCTGTCTATAGTTCATGCGCTGGTGATAATGATACACGGTATGCGCCTGCTTACTGACGATGTAAAGGCGCAGAAGATAAATTTTGTGGTCTTTTCCCTGATATATGCCGTAATGATACTGCTGTGCGTTATTCTGACTGACGGGATCAACATACTGGTGGTATCTATGACTTTATTTACAATAGCGGCGCAGGTCATTGATTATCATCTGGTAAATCAGATATGTATGCTGCGCAGTCTGCCGTCATTTCCTTTTTACGGTGAGACGAAGCAGCTTATGTGCGAAAGCATGATGACAAGAGAACAGATGGCAGAATATCTGAAGCAACTTGAAAAAGGGAAGTGTATTCAGCCTGATTATGAAGATATTCTTGACGGTGAATTTGAGCGGCACAAGCCAAAGGAGCCTGACAAAAAAGAATTCTTCCAGCAGCACGAAACATTTCGGAAATGGTAAAAAAATCGGCGGTCGATATATTCGTCCGCCGATATTTTTTTGAAACAGTTTTCTTTGGCATGAGAAAGCCGCATATTTGCGCCATTTGAGGCGTCGAAACGAGGGGAAACAAAATAACAAAAAAATTTGAAAAAAGGTATTGACAAACGTATTTAAAAGTGATATAATAGATGAGTACTCAACGAGGGGTACAAAAAGCTATTAATTTTATATCGCGGAGTGGAGCAGCTCGGTAGCTCGTCGGGCTCATAACCCGAAGGTCGTAGGTTCAAATCCTGCCTCCGCAACCAACAAAAGTCCGTATTTACGGGCTTTTTTCTTTTGCTTGCCCTTTTTTGGCTTATAACAAACACAAGCTTTATAACATTTTTATAACAAAACGTTATTGCAATTCATCATGCAATGCCTATAAAGTCACAAATTGCATTAAGTTCTGTTTCTGTTGTTGATATATCAAAATGGCTGTATGTGTTTGCGGTCGTGCTAAAATCAGCGTGTCTTGCATAGCCTTGCACCTGTTTCATAGTAAAGTTGCTGTCATTTGCAAGCAGCGTTATACAACTGTGTCGCAAATCGTGAAACCTTATATGATTAAGATTATTGTCTTTAAGCAGCTTTGCAAACTTGTGCGTTACATAGTCAAGCTTGATACGCTCTCCTATAGCATTAACACAAACAAAGGTTTTATAATCATCTGTATTGCTTATAATCTGTTGATTATGTTCATACAGGTTTTTTAAAAACTCTGTCATACGCTCATTCAATATGTATGTGCTTTGGCTTGCTTCTGTCTTGTTGTTAAGGTTGTGTATGTCTTTTAGCTTGCCGTTTTGGTATTGCCTTGTAACACTTCCGCAAATACTCAAAGTGTGCTTCTCAAAGTCAATGTTTTCCCATTTCAAGCCTATAACCTCAGAACGCCTTAAACCAAAACACATAGCTAATATTATCGGTATTCTTATAGGGCTTGTTTCAGCTACTTCAAGCAGGTGTTTCAACTCCTCTGCGTTATAAACTGTATAGCTAGGCTTTATGCTCTTAGGCAAGGTTATTTTGTATGCTGCATTGCTCTTAATCAAGTCATTTATAACAGCATCTTGCAAAGCAGTCTTGATTAAGGCTATATGCTTTTTTATCGTGTTAGGTGTCAAACCGCTTTCAAGCTTTGTGTTTATGTACTCTTGCAAGTGATACGGTTTAACATCTCTTATTTTTAGCTTGCGCTGCATAAAATAAGGCTTGATATGTTTGTTAAGCATACTTTTGTAGTTGTCATATGTAGTCGGTCTTAACGTTGGCTTTCTGCGTTCAGTCCAGTCTGCTGCATATTCGCCTAAAGTCATTTCCGACTTGTCATTACAGATTAAGCCTTCATACTGTTCAACAATTGCTTTCGCCTTTGCTTCTGCCTCTCGCTTGTGTCCAGGCGTTGCCTTTATGCCTGTACTCAAACACTTTTGTTTAAGCTTACCGTCTTGTGTCGGTATTCTAAACATTACTTGATATATGTTTGTGGTCGTGTTGATATGTAGTGAATATTTTATCATCTGCGGCTACCTCCTTATTAACCGCTTGTTATAAATACAATAACAGTATATCATAACAAGTATCAATTTGTAAAGTCTTTTTTTAATCATTTTGCTTTCTGTTTAAGTATTCTATTATGTTAACTTTTGGTATTTTGTACACTCTGCCTATGCGCACACTTTTTATTTCTTTGCTGCTCAATAGTTTCAAGCAAGTGCTTCTGCCTATGTTTAGCATCTCTCTCAAATCTTTTGTAGATACTATATTTGGGTATTCTGTAAATGTATTCTCTAATGTTAACAATATTGTTCGCTCCTTTTAATCGGTTGTATTTTGTCGGTCTGTGTTTATAGATAATTTCGTAAAGCAACATTTAAGCCTGCTTAACTGTGATTGATGTTAGTTAAGCAGGCTTTAATTTATATCGTGCTACTTTGGTTTTACTGCGTTGTTAAGGTACTCTATAACACTTTGCTTTGGTATTTTGTAAATGTTCCCAATCTTAAAGCAGGCTATTTTATTACGCCTTAACAAACTGTATGCACCATTACGGCTTATATGCAGTATATCCATTAGCTCTTCAACTGTGATAATATCTTCAAATGTTGTCAATGTATTCTCGGTTGTAAACATTATTTATTACTCCTAGACTAAATGTTAATAAACTATTAATGATAATGTTGATATTTGATGTACTTATATATTGCACATCAAAAAAGGGTAAAATCACCCTCAAACCCTTTGTACATCAGCGTTTGCTAATTGTGAACAAATTGTAAAATGGTGCAGATTTTGACCCTTTTTGACTACTTTTTATCAGCTTGCAAAAAACTGTTTTCCTTTATTGTTAATTGTGTTAACATATAATGCAAGGTCTTTTCTTGTAAAAAATTCTATACGATTAGCTTTCTTTAGCCTTTTGGCTTTAGATGTGCAGTCGTTGTTATTGCTTATCTCCTTTAGCAGGCTTTCAAGCTGTGCACTTGTAAATATTGTGTCTTTGTACTTATAAATAAATTTCTCTGCGGTTGCGCCTGTCATATGCTCAATATAATAACGCTTTATTAAAAACTCATTGATAACATCTATAGTACGGTTGATGTTATCCAATGTTATAGCCTTTTTAAGCCTGCTATGCCATAACTCAAACTGTTGCTTAATATGTATAGGCTCTGATATATCAAGCTGTGTGGTACGCATTTCAAGCCTGTTCTTGACCTCTCCTTGTGGCTCTTGCAAGGCTTTGTTATAGTTCTCAATTTCAATATACCTATTTTGGCTTCTAACAGTTAGCTTATCAAGTGTCAAAAAGTCTGTGCTTTCATATCTGTTTGTAATGTTATATGCAACAGACAACAATAAAATTAAAAATTTATTTAGCTTAAAATAGTCGTTATAGTTATCTTCAAAGCTGTCAAGCCTAAAGTCTATCCGTGTTATTTTCGGGTTGTCGGGTTTGATTTCACTAATCATCTTGTTATATACTCTTTCAAATAGTTGGTACTTATAGACTGGTGTACCCTTGTTTGCTTTGTCGGGGTTGAGTCTGTAAAAGTTGTTTTCATGCCTGCTATAGTATTTGGTTATATACTCTAGCTCGTCTACCTTTTCACAGACTGCACCTTTACTTTTCAATTGCAATGTGTCAATGCTTAATAGTACGTTTAGTTCTTTCAATTTTAACTTGTTCATTTGTTATCACCTTTAGCCTTCCTCATTTCATTATGTATACGGTTATGTTCCTGACGTGTTACCCATTGCAAGTTAGCAGCTTTATTGTTTTTTGCGTTGCCGTCTTTGTGATGTACAATAGGTTTATTGTCGGGGTTTGGTATAAAAGCACTTGCGACTAACCTATGCACACGAAGATGCGCAAATTTATGAGATGTGGCTATATACACCCTATAATAATACCCTCTGACTAATTCTTGCTTTAGTAACTTCTTTTTAAGTATGCTGTACACTCTGCCATGGTTACTGA
>JBJERD010000239.1:0-2041 GCA_051882095.1 Oscillospiraceae bacterium | reverse complement strand
GACCTTGGTACTCTTTCTGCCGCTGTAGATTGTGAATGATTAGCCGACATATTCTGACCGACCTTATGCACTATTTGAGATGTGGTACTATTTTCTGAAAAACAGCAGTCCGAAACTTCCCGAGCCGCAGTTGCAGGAAACTGTGGCGGAGGCACTTTCCACGAAGATGTGCTTCCATTGGATGTGCTTTTGTGCTTCTTCAAGTATCATCTGCTGCATCTCATAGGGGCAGCCTGCCGTGATTATTATCACAACGTCATCGGATATGCTTTCCTTTTTGCGAAGCGTCTTTTGGATATAGCCGCAGACATACTGTCTCATGTTTCCAAAGCATACTCCTCCCAAAACCATCTTGCTGTTTTTCATGGTAATTATCGGATGAATTGATAACGAGTCAAGCAGGTTTGAAAGCTTTTGGTTAAAGCGCTTGTTATAAGCAAGGCATTGTGTGGACTTAACAGTAAAAGAGCAGTCGACCTTTTCCCGTACCCGCTCAAGCTCCTGCAAAATTATCTCGGCGGTTGCGCCTTTTCTTGCAAGATCGGCTGCCACAAGCACAAGCAGACCCATGCCCCCCGAAAGCTTCCCGGAGTCAACAACATAAACATTGTCGATATCCTTTGCCGCCTCTGTTGCAGCATCGAAGCCGCCGCCTGTGTTCTTTGCAAGGCAAATATGGATAAGCTTTCTTTTTCCGCCTTCCGTCTGTTTCAGAAAGAAATCCTTGTACTCTTCTGCCGACGCATTCATGCTGGCAGCCATCTTTTTGTCCTTTTCAATGTACTCAAGTATGCTGTCGGAATTTATCTCGTTTATGTCCTGAAAGCGCGCATTCTCCATCTGCATATAGTAATACATAACGGGAATGGAATATTTGTCGATAAGCTTTTTAGGGAGGTCACATACGCAATCGGTGGATACAATAACTCTATTCATTGTCAGTTTCCTGCTCTTTCTGTATTTTTTCTTTGGGCAGCCATTTTTTCAGAGAACGCTTCAATGCTGCGTTCTCAATAGGCTTTGAAACAAAATCCTGAAAGCCTGCCTTCAAGAACATTTCCTTTACACCGCTTACCGCATTTGCCGTGAGCGCCACAATGGGGATATTTCTGTTATACTCGTCGTCCGACTTGCGAATATGGGATACCGTCTCGATACCGTCCATATCGGGCATCATGTGATCCATGTATATCATGTCGAATTTCTGACGTTTTATCAGCTCAAGGGCATCCTTGCCGCTTGAAGCGGTCACCGTTTTGACCTTGTAGGGTATGAGCAGACCCTTTGCCACTTTGAGGTTCATTTCGTTGTCGTCAACGATAAGCACCAGCGCCTCGGGTGCAGTAAACTCAACCTCATTGGAGGGAGTTGCAGAAGTGGTGTTGAAGGATATCTTCTCCTTATTTATCACATTGCCTGCCGAAAGAGAATACAGCGGCTTGTAGAGATTGTGTATATTCTTTCCAACGGGCACATAACCTGTTCTTTCCTGCACCACCGCAATTTCAATTTTATCGGCTATACTATCAAAATAAGCCCTGTCCTTCAGATACTCATCTCTTCCCATAAACAGGTGAGTATAGCTGCCGCTGCTTATCTCCCTTTTTAGATCCTCAACCTTTATAAAATGCTTTGCTCTTACCGCAAAGCGTTTGTGCATAAGCTCTATTATTTCTACATAAGTCTTTTTAACAAAATCAGCAGTGAATTTTTTTGTATCCAGGTAATATATAACATTTACCTTTTCGGGCTCATGTACGGTGATTATAGGCTTCGGGTCAATGACCTTCTGGGGGATCACCACCCTGAACTCCGTTCCCTTTCCGTATTCGCTGTTGACGGTTATAACGCCGTCCATCATTTTGACAAGGCGCTTTGATATCGGCAGACCGAGACCCGTACCCTCAACTGCATGGTTTTTCTTGGTATCTACCCTGCTGAAGCTGTTGAATATCTTATCGACAGAGTCCTCTTTGATACCAATTCCGCTGTCCTTTACCGAGATAATAAGGTTGATGCCGTAGGATTCCTTTCTTGCGGA
>JBJERD010000238.1:0-2045 GCA_051882095.1 Oscillospiraceae bacterium | reverse complement strand
AGAAATCCATAGCGATGGTGCGTATCTGTATCTCCACCGGGATAGGCGTTGCGCCGTCCGACAAGAAAATAGGTATCTCCACCAACAGGTGCAGGCTCTGATAGCCCGACGCCTTCGGGTTTTGGATATAATCTCTTCGTCTGAGCAGCTTGACGTCATTCTGACTGACAAGCAGCTTTTCAACTCTGTAGATATCGTCGATATAGTTGCATATTACTCTTATACCTGCAATATCAGTTATGTTCTCCTTGATGTTTTCAAGCGTTACAGGCAGGTCTTTTTCCTTGACCTTATTTACTATGCTTTTTATGGATTTAAGTCTTGACTCGATATGATGTATCGGGTTATAAGCATACTTTGTCTGAAACTCTTCGTCCAGTATTTCAAGCTTTGTTCTGATTTCCTTTATTCCCGAATTATAAATAAGCATCTGATTCATAAAGCCCTGAATATCGCTTTCAAGGTCAGAGCCTTTTAAAATTTCAAACTCTCCGGGATTGTTGTTTATTTCGTTCATCTGTCACCTCGTAGATTCATCACAGCAGCGGAGCCGCCAGTCTCAGCAGGCTGTCCAGCAGTTTGCCGAAAAAGCCTTTTTCACACATTTCTTTTGATATCTCTTTACTCTTTTCTATGGTAGCAAGAGAGTCCTCTTTAAGCTGCATAACAGCCTTGGATCTGTAGAGAAGCGCCGCACATTCAAAATGAAGATACAAGCTTCTGAAATCCATATTGATAGTTCCAACAACTCCGATACAGTCGTCCGAAACATAGCTTTTTGCGTGTATAAAGCCGGGGGAATACTCATATATTCTTACCCCTGCCTTTATCAGCACGCTGTAGTATGAGCGTGAAAGCCTCTGAACAAGCTTTCCGTCGGAAACGGCAGGCGTTACAAGCCTTACGTCCACTCCCCTTTTGGCAGCAAGGCACATGGCAGTTATCATCTCGTTGTCGGGAACAAGATAGGGCGTAAAGATATAGACGTATTTCTTCGCCTGATTAAGAATATGGATATAGATATTCTCGCCCACGTTTTCATCGTCAAGCGGAGTGTCGCTGAACGGCTGAACAAATCCGTCGCTGTCAAACGGCTCCGGATGCAGACAATGAGGTCTGTACTGCTCATAATCGGTATCCTCGGGTCGGAAGCTGTTCCACATTTCAAGGAACATCAGGGTGAAGCTCCACACGGCGTCGCCTTTCAGCATTATGCCGGTATCCTTCCAATGACCGTAGCGGTTTATCTTGTTGATGTACTCATCTGCAAGATTTATTCCGCCCGTAAAGCCTGTGTGACCGTCGATAACAAGTATCTTCCTGTGGTCACGGTTGTTCATGACCGCAGAAATAAAAGGCACAAGCGGATTGAACGCCATGCACTTTATACCCGCCGCCTCCATTTGTTTTGTAAAGTCCTTTGGCAGCAGAAAAAGTGAGCCGAACTCGTCGTACATAAGTCTGACGTCAACGCCCTGAGCGACCTTTCTTTTCAGAATACCCAGTATTCTTTCCCACATAAATCCGTCGTCGATTATAAAATACTCCAGAAAGATAAACTTCTCAGCCTTTTCAAGCTCGGCGACCATATCCTCAAACATTTCCTCGCCCAGCTTATAATACTTTGCGGAAGTGTTTTTCCACACGGGAAAATCACTGTAGCGCTGCAGATAGCCGAATATTTCAGCAACTCGGCTGTCTTCACTTTCAAGCTCACGCATAACTTCATCGTCCTGCTTGTAAAGCCCGATGCACTCTCCATGAGTTTTGTCAAGCTTTCGTCTCATCTTCTTGGACGGCTTTTTATCTCCGAAGCAAAGATACAGCAGACCGCCCAGCAGCGGCAGCGTCATTATCAGAACTACCCATGCGATCTTGATATCCGAGTTTTCGTCCTTGCCGATAAGCCTTATAGCAATTATCACGCTGAGAGCTGCAAAAAAGAATCTCAGCAGATAAGAATACTGTGTGAGCTTCAAAAAGAAAAGAACGAACCAGCCTGCCTGTATCAATATCAGCACAGCCGTGATAAATACCTTATTGAA
>JBJERD010000237.1:0-2055 GCA_051882095.1 Oscillospiraceae bacterium | reverse complement strand
AATCTCGCTATTGACGGTCAGACTTCATCGCAGCTCCTTGAAGGTCTTGAAAGCGGCAAATATGACGACCGGCTTACAAATGCTGACTGCATAGTCATATCAATAGGCGGCAACGATATGCTGGGAGTGCTGATAAGCGCTCTTTCACAGTCGGGCGAAAACGGCACCTTTGACGTTCAGAAGCTGACCCGCAGCTTTCTCTCAATGTCCGGTCAGATAGACGAAAATCTTGCGGCATTTGACGATAATATCACGGGAATAGCAAAATATATCTCTCAAAAATCAGAGGCAAGGATTATCGTGCAGACTCTTTATAATCCTCTGGAGAGTTATGGGCAGATACCTATGCTGCAAAAGCTTGGCAAGGAAAAGATAGCCGCTCTCAACCAAAAAATAATCTCCCATTCGCAGGACGACAGCGGAGAATATTCGGTATGCGACGTGGCTTCGGAGTTTACGGGAAAATCGCAGGAGCTTACAAGGATAAACAACTTTGATATCCACCCCACCGGCGAGGGACATCAGGTTATCGCCGAAGCTGTTGACAGATCGGTCCGCAGCGAAAAATACAGCTATCAAAAAGCGGTACAGGTTTCGGCTGCGCCTGCGGAAGAAGCAAAAAAAGGCGGCTCTGCGGCAGCTATGACTGCTATTATCGTTATCACCGCTATATTTATTCTGCTGCTTGTGAGAATGATGATCTCAATAAAGACAAAAAAGAAATAAACATTGAAAGGGCACTAAAATGAAAGCATATCTTATTGACTTTGAAAACGTGAAATCAAAAGGACTTACCGGAATAGAATCGCTGGGTGAGACCGACAAGGTAATAATTTTCTACAGCGAAAACTCGGACACCATAAGCTTTGAAATGCACCGCAAGGTTATGAGCTCGCCTGCGGATATCCAGTATCTCAAGGTGAGAGTGGGCGGCAAAAACGCTCTTGATTTTCAGCTTTCCACCATGCTGGGATTTATGGTGGCAAAGGATATCTATTCCCACATTTTTATTATCAGCAACGACAAGGGCTTTGACAAGCTGCATGATTTCTGGAACTCATGCTATGACGAAAGCCAAGTCTGCACGGTGTTCAGGACTCAGACTATCGGAGCGGCTGTAAATTATGCCAACTCAAATCCGACAACAGAAAAATTCCCTGAAGAGCCAAAGGAAGATCCGGCAGAAGAACAAGCTGCTGCGCCTGTTATGGACGAAGTCAAAGAACAGCCGGAGGAAAAGGCAGAAACTCAGCCCGAGCACGAAAGCGTTACTCTGCCTATCGAGATACTTAACGAGGAACACGAGCTTACATGGGGTATGCCGATAAGCGAATCAGATTCGGCTCAGGTGGAAAATGCCGAGATAAAAAAGATACCTGCAAAGAAAAGAGGTCGCCGTCCAAAATCGGTGACGGGTCAGATACGCAGCTCGCTGCTGGGTCTTTTCGATTGTTCCGACGAGGATATCGAGATTATCAGACAATGCCTCTGGGAGTCAGAATCCAAGGAGGACTTTCACAATTCGCTGGCAAAGGTGTTCAAAAACAGCGCAGGAGAGCTTTATAAAGTGCTGCGCCCCAAATATCTGCGGCTGAAAGAGCTTATGGCTCAGGAAAACCAACAGGCAGTTTCCGCCGAAGAAGCCGAACCCGCTCAGCAAGCCGAGAGCAGCGCACAGAATGATGTGTCTCCGCTTTTTGCCGAAGTATCACGTCTGCTCTCAGGCAAGTTCACGGAGGACGAAATAAAGACGGTTGCTGAGATCGCAAAACGCACCGACACAAAGCAGAGGCTTTATCTCTCCATAGTCAAGGAATACAAAAAGGACAAGGGCTGCGAGATATATAAATATCTGAAACCCGAATATGCTCTGCTTGAAAAGCTGCGCAGCGCTGAAAACGTATAGGAGGCGAAGAAAATGAAGCTTATGATAGCCTCGGATATCCACGGGTCGGCGCTTTACTGCCGTAAGATGCTGGACGCTTTTGAAGCACACAAAGCCGACAAGCTGCTTTTGCTGGGGGATATTCTCTATCACGGTCCGAGGAACGATCT
>JBJERD010000236.1:0-2056 GCA_051882095.1 Oscillospiraceae bacterium | reverse complement strand
GTGAATATTAAAGCGTAGGGGGCGATGTCCACATCGTCCCCTTTTCTGTTTGCCGAAACAAAATCTGCCGCCTACCCGATAACCGAAAGAAACGAGATAACTAAAGGGAAAATATATATCGCCGCCGCAGCTGCCAGCGTAACAGTTAACACCGAAGCCTTTGCAAAGGCGCAAAGCTTGCAGGGTACTGCCAGCCGCCGCCTGAAAATGATATAAAGCGCAAACGCCGCCGCTCCCGCAAGGGAAATAATAAGCCCTGCGTAAAAGCCCTTGGGTACATAGGTTATCTCAATATCGCATTTTCCCTGCGGCAGGTCGAACAGAATAAAATCAGAGAAAACCTTGCCGTATTCCACACTTTCACCGTTGACCTTTATCGTGAAGCCCTCGCCGTATGGTACGGTCAGCAGACATTTCTGCGCTTTGGTCAGCTCGCAGCTGCCCGTAAGCCTTCCGTCCGAGTATTTCAGCTCCGCACTCCGGGCGCTTTCCACAGCCGAGCGCAGCACATCAAGGTCAAGACCGAATACTCCGAATGAGTAGCAGCTTATATCCTTGTTGCAGCTTATCTCCACCTCCACAAGCTGATCTTCAAACTCGCCCAGCTTTATGACCCCGTTTTCGGCAGACCTTGGGTAGTCGGCGGTAACGATTCGCCCGTTGACTTTTATCTCCAGACTGTCGAAATACGCTTCTTTAAGATCGTTTGAAAGCCTGTCAAAGCAGTCTGCATAAAGGCTCTGCCTGCCGTTTACATCAAAGGTGAAGGTTATATAAGCATTGCTGCCTATCTCGTACTTGCCGTTTCTGAACTCTATCCCCATGGACTGCTCTTCGTTGTAGGGATATTCGGTGATAAGCCTGTCCTCTCCGCCGAAGATCGAGGAGTAAAGATATTCCTGCACCTGCGCCCTCGTCAGCTTGGGCGGTATCTCTAGGCAGCCCGAAAGGTCGGCGTCGGTGATAAGCCCAAGACCAAAGGAGTAAGGCGTTTTCACAATTGAATAGCCGTTTTCGCTGTAAACAGTATCATCGCTGTAGCTGTTGCGGAGTATCTTGTATTTCACTGCATAAAGAGCGTTTGTCAGCTCGGTGCCGCCCCCCGAGCCTACCTCCATCCACACCGAGGTGTAGCCAAGCCGCTTCTGCGTGAACATATAATCCTCGTCGGTCAAAGAGGTGTAGTGGCTCAGCGACGGATAGCCCAGTGCGCCTATCATGTTGTAGTCGGCTATCTTGCCGTCGGTGGCAACACGGTAAAATCCGTCGTCATCAATTTTGCCGGCAACAGCGCATATCTCGGCGGTGCTTTGATTTTTCTGAGGGTTTCTCAGATGAGCCGAGGTCATGTAAAGCTTAACATTCGCCGCCGATTCGATAATGAATATCAGACACACAAATCCCGTGAAAAGGCTTCTTACGATGTATCCTTTGCGGTAGAAAAAATAGATAGCTCCATAGCACAAAAGCGCAGCAACAAAAAGAGCCGCCAGCCCCTCAAATGAGTCATCGTTTCCCCACAAGGTTTTGGTGTAGTTTGTAAGCCTATCAAAGTTAAGCGTCAGATTTTTCAAAAGGAAAATAAGATAAAGCGCCGCCGCTGCCAACACGCCTACAGAAGCAGCAAGCATTCTGGGAACAGAAACGTCTTTACTTTCGGTATGTTCCTCCGACAGAAATTCAGCGCAGCAGATAAGCCCCATAAATATGGTTATAAAGCCGTATCTTGCAGGAAAGGACATATAATTTCCCGTGTGCCACATGATGTTTACAGGCTCAATAAAAAAGGGGATAAGGGTCATCCCGAACAGAATAAGATAATTATTCGCCCTTTCGGAACGCTTTTTGCCGCTGAAAATATTAAAGCCCACCGCCGCAAAAATAAAAGCGGAGCAGAAAAGCAGCGGCAGAACAGTCTTGTATTTGCTGATAAGCTCTGCGCCTGCAATGGTGTCAATAACCGATTCTCTTCTTCCCGAGGACAGATACTGAATAAAGCAGGGCAGCCATACTACCGCCGAAAGCAGCGCTCCCAGAACAGAGCCCGAAATAAACT
>JBJERD010000235.1:3195-13825 GCA_051882095.1 Oscillospiraceae bacterium | reverse complement strand
CGCTGTTGCCCTTTCTTGCCGAGACCACCGAAGTGATAAGCTCGGGCAGCGAGGTTCCCAGCGCAACTACCGTCAGTCCGATAAGAGATTCGCTTATGCCTATTCCGTGGGCGATATCCTTTGCGCAGTAGACAGCAAGCTGTCCTCCGCCGATGACCACCGCAAGACCGCCTATGGCATAGATAATGCTTCGAGGAACGGAAAGAGGCTTTTCAACATTGCCGCTCTCCTCCGAAAGAGCCTTTTTACGGCTTGACATGGCGTTGCAGACCGTCCACACCATGAATGTCACAAAAATCGCCAGCAGAATTATTCCGCCGAAACGGTTGCCCTTCATTCCGCTTGTATAAAACAGCAGCGGCACAAGCACGGCAGAAACCATAAGCAGAGGAAAATCCTTTTTAAGCAGCGATGGCTGAACGGCGATAGGCACTAAAACTGCGCTTACGCCAAGGATTATAAGAATATTCAGAAGATTTGAGCCAAGCAGATTTCCCACTGTGATGCCTGCGTTCTCGGGGTTTGAGACCGCACTTGAAATACTCACCGCCGCTTCGGGAGCGCTTGTTCCCATTGCAACTATCGTCAGTCCGATAATAAGATTGGGAACGTGCAGAAGTCTGGCTATCGAAACGCAGCCGTCAACGAAAAAATCAGCTCCCTTGACCAGCAGCACAAAGCTTATTATCAGTCCTGCGGTCATTAAGATCCAATGAACCATATTTTTTATTCCTCTCTGATGAATTTCTCCGCTGTTATTATTCCAGCAGCATTTTATCCGTAAAGCTGTCCTCAGCCGAATCGGAATAAAGCTTCATGAGCTTGGGCACAGTCATTGTACTGCGCTCTTCGCCCGAAAGCTGCATGATAAGCTTGCCCTGACTAAGCACGATAGTTCTGTTGCCGTATTCCAGAGCGTTCTGTATATTGTGAGTTATCATAAGCGTTGTTATCTTGTTTTCCTTGACTATTTTATCGGTTATCTTCATTACCTTGTCGGCTGTTTTGGGATCCAACGCCGCCGTATGCTCGTCAAGAAGAAGCAGCTGAGGCGTAACGATCGTCGCCATAAGCAGAGTGAGCGCCTGTCGCTGACCGCCCGAAAGCAGTCCCACCGGAGTTTTCATTCTGTCCTCCAGACCAAGGTCAAGCTCGGCAAGACGTTCTCTGAACATGGCAAGGTCCTTGCGGCTTATACCGATGGCAAGAGAACGCTTTTTTCCTCTTGAATACGCCAGCCCAAGGTTTTCCTCAATTGTCATGTGAGGAGCTGTTCCTTTAAGCGGATCCTGAAAAAGTCTTCCTATAAACCTTGCACGCTGATACTCTTTAAGATGCGTGCAGTCCTTGTCGCCTATATATATTCTGCCCGAATCAGCCTCGTAGCTTCCGCATATGCAGTTGAGCAGAGTGGATTTTCCCGCTCCGTTTGAGCCGATGACCGTAACGAAATCGCCGTCGTTTATCTCCAGGTCGATATTCTGCAAAGCCTTGCGCTCGTTGACGGTGTTTGCATTGAAAGTGATACTTACGTTTTTAAGCTTCAGCATAGATCACGCCTCCTTTGCGGCAGCTCTGCCTTCTTTTATTCTCGACCAAAGCTTGAGGATATATTTCTTTACCGCAGGTATGGAGATAGCAACCGCTACAATGCACGCCGAGAACAGCTTTGTATAGTTGCTGTCCATTCCAAGGCTCATTGCAAAGGCAAGCACAAATCTGTATGCTATTGCGCCGATGATGCCTGCAAGTATTCCGAAAAGAATTGTATGGCGTGAGAAGAATATCTCTCCGATAATGATAGAAGCAAGACCCACCACAAGCATACCCGTACCGCTGTTTGTGTCGCCTGCGCTTGAATACTGAGCGTACATTGCTCCCGAAAGAGATACCAGCGCATTTGCAACGGCAAAGCCTATTATCTTCATTCTGTCGGAATTTATAGACGAAGCTCTTACCATAAACTCATTGTCGCCGGTGGCTCTCAGAGACATACCAAGCTGAGTTTTCAAGAACAAAAACAGCAGCAGAGCGGCAGCAAAAAGCACCGCCGCCGAAACTATCATCCGGCAGTTTTCGCCCAGCGCATCCTGAAACATGGAGTAAATGGTATCCTTCTTGTAAAGGGAGATGTTGGGGCGCTCCATAATTTTAAGGTTTATGGAATAAAGCGCCGTCATTGTGATTATTCCTGCGAGGATAGGCTGAACGTTCAGCTTTGTGATAAGTATTCCCGTTACGCAGCCTGCTGCCGCACCTGCGGCAATGGCAAGCAATATTCCTCTGACGGGATTTCCGTTGTAGGCGTTCATTACCGAAACCACCACGCCCAGAGTAAAGGTACCGTCCACCGAAAGGTCGGGGATATCAAGTATTCTGAATGAAATAAATATTCCCAGAGCCAGCAGCGAGAACACCAAGCCCTTTTCAAATGTACCCGTTACAACGCTTTCGGTCAGACGTGTGTTTATTATTATCAGCAGAAAAGCCAGCAATATTATTTTCGGCAAAAGAGAAATAACCGTTTTCTTGTTGAATTTCATAGAAAATATCCTTTCATAAAAAATAGCGGAGTGAAAAGTCCTCACTCCACTATTATACTACTTTTGTGCCTTATTTGCAATACGCCCGCGGCAAATTAATCAAAGAAAACGGTCTTTTCGTTGTTTGCCACATCGTCGGGGATAGTTACGCCTATAGCCTCTGCGGTAGACTTGTTGATGTAGTTGCTGAGATCCTCGTTGAATACCTTAACAGGGATATCCTGAGCCTTTTTCTCTCCGCTGAGAATTGCGGCAGCCATATCGGCTGTTTCCTTGCCAAGGTCCGAATACTCGATGCCCACTGTTGCAAAGCCGCCGTCCTGAACCATTGAATCTGCGCCCACATACATTGGTATCTTAGCCTCGTTCATTACCTGAGCGACTGTACCCATTGCACCTGCGATAGTGTTATCGTTTGGCGAGAACACAGCGTCGCACTTTGAAGCCAGAGTCTGAGCAGCCTCCTGAACCTCAGAGGTGTTTGTTGCTGCGCCTTCAACTACAGTAATGCCCTTAGCCTCGCAGTATGCCTTTACCTCTTTGAGGCAGGATACCGAGTTGTCCTCTCCTGTATTGTAGAGGTAGCCGAGAGTTTTGATGTCGGGAGTAAGAGTAAGAGCAAAATCAAGTATCTTGTCGATAGCAAGTGCGTCGGAGGTTCCTGTGATGTTTGCGCCTGTGCTTTCAAGGGAATCAACGATGCCTGCTCCCACAGGGTCTGTTACGGCAGAGAACACAACGGGAATCTCTTCCGAATAAGGAGCTGCAAGCTGTGCGCAGGGAGTTGTGATGGCAATGATGATATCGTCGCCGTTAGCCTTGAACTGGTCAAGGATCTGCGTTACCGTTGCGGACTCGCCGTTTGCCTGCTGGAGGTCGATCTCGCAGTTCTCTCCGTCCTTATAGCCAAGCTCTGCAAGTCTGTCCACTACTGCGTCACGGATAGTATTGAGCGAAGTATGCTCCATTATCTGAACGATGCCTATCTTGTAGGTCTTGTCGCCTGACGCACCCGAACCGTTATCTGCCTTGCTGTCGTCCTCCTTGACTCCGCAGGAAGCAAAAGCCATGACCGACATTGCGGCAGCTGCTGCAAGAGCAAGCAGTTTTCTGATCTTCATAATACATCTTCCTTTCCTGTTCTGCCGAAAATGCAGGATAAAAGCTTTCGTCCTGCAATATCTCCGACAGATATGCAACTTTTACATTATTAATTAAAACATATTGAATGAGATTTGTCAACAAATTTCAAACCGTATGCCGCCGAATTGTGCATGATGTAAAATTCACCGCCGATTAGCGTAGCTTTTTTGTCTGAATTTTTTACGGCTGTAAAAATTCATGTTGAATTATCAGTAAAAAAGTGCTATACTGTATTTATACAGCAAAACCAATAAAAGCTCAGTGCAGGCACTCCATGCTGTTTTCATACAGTATCCTGTTGGTCTCCATTACGGTAAGACCCTTATTGAGAGCGCTTATGATTATGCAGTCTCTGCTGTTTTTCGGATAAAGCACCGAATCGCCTGCCAGCTTCAGAAGCCGCTGAGTTTTATCCAGATCAAGCTTCATGGCAAGCGCAAGGGCGCATATCTTATCCTTTGAGGGATTCTTTTTACCGCTGAACACCTGATAGGTATATACCTCATTGAGCTGCGACTTTTTTATTATCTCAGCTTTTTTCATGCCGCTTTGCTGCACCATAAGTTCAAGATATTCGTAAAAGCCTACCTTGTCAAGGCTTTCATTGTTGGTTCTGATAAAAGACGAAACGTCCGATGAATTGTTAAGCTCATCCATAAGCTGATTTGTGGATTTCATATATTTATTTCCTTTCACGGCGCTTCCGCCGAAATACTGTCTTTATAAGCAAAGGAGGCTTTTTATGCCTTTATCACTCTATGAATTTGAAAACCGATGTATTGAAAACGGTTTTTGCTGCAAGAACTATCTTTTCAAAAATGACACTCACGAAAAAGCGCTTTATGAAAACCCGTCGGGTGAAAAGATGATAAGAACATTCATCAGAAAGCCTGCGGACATATCGGTATACAAAACGCTTGTGAACATAAGCTGCAAAAACCTCTGCACGATATTTGAAGTATCCGAATGTGATGACGGCTATGTTATCTTTGAGGAATACTGCGACGGAATGACCCTTTCGGAAATGCTTGAGGACGGGTTCTTTTCACTGAGAGATTCCATAAGCTGTGCAATGCAGATATGCTGCGGACTTTACGCTCTGCATAAAAACAACATTATCCACCGTGACATCAAGCCCGATAATATTATAATGCTTAATGACAACACTGTCAAGATTATAGACTTCAACATTGCCAAGCTTTACAAGGTCAACAAGGACGGCGACACCTCCATACTGGGAACGGTAGGATACGCCGCTCCCGAGCAGTACGGAATAGCGCAGACCGATTTCCGCTCGGATATTTTCTCGCTGGGAGTACTTCTCAACTACATGATAACAGGCTCGCATCCGTCGGTGAGAATTTGCGAAAACAAGTATATTGCCGATATTCTCAGACGCTGTCTTTCCATAAATCCCGCTGACAGATTTGCCTCAGCCGACCGGCTTTATCACGCTCTCGAAAAGGCGAAAAGAGCTGTGAAAGCCTGACTTTTTGAATAATAGTAAAGGAGGCGTTTTCTCTTTCGGGAGAACATCACTAATATGAAGAAATGTCCTCATTGCCAAGCTGAACTGCATGACGATTCGCTGTTCTGCTTCAATTGTATGCGGACGCTCAATCGGCGAGAAGAATTTCCGATTCCGCCCGCACCTTACAAAAGACCTTCATGGCTCACACCCATAATATGCATTATCGTCACATTTGCTGCAACGGCTGCGTTTTTTATGATAAACAGAGGCGCAGTGCAGACTGCTCCGCCCGAAACAAGCTCCGCTGCGGAAGTCCCGGCGGCGGTCACAGCTCCTTCCGCCTTGACAACGCAGACCACGCCTTATTCCATTTCGACTGCGGCGCCCAAAACCACCACCCCAAAAAGCTCCACTACCGCAAAGACTACCAAGAAAAGCTCCGCTTCGACTTCCAAAACCACAACAACTACCACATCGGCTTCCACATCACAAACCACCTCAAAGACAACAACGCCTACCACTACTACGACCAAGCGTACCACCACCACCAAACGCACTACCACCACCACAAAGGCGACCGAGCCTGTTGTGACCTATTTTTCACCCGAGGGGGCAAGCGACTATACGGAAGCCTTGCTTGACTACGTCAATCCTGTGCGTGAAAAATACGGCAGAACTCCCCTTCGTGCCAGCGGAAAACTGGACAAAGCGATGAAGCAATCGGCTCACTACCCCGAAGTCGATATACATTTTGCTCTGGAATATACTCCCGCATCCCAGCTTCTTAACGTGGGACTTCCCGGAGATCTGGATCTTCTGTTTCTGACCAATGATTACTACACTGTTTTGCCGGGAGAGGATCCTGTTGAGGTTTTCAAAAAGCTGCTGAAAGAGCGTTATTTCAATTATTCGATATCTAATTACGACCTGTCATCGCTGAACGGATACACCTATATCACATGCTATGCATTGTATGACAGCCGTGAAACGGAATATCAAAAGGCCGAAGATCCGGATATTTTCATTGCCGGCTCAAAGGTTTATACCTACTCAGTTTTTCTTGCAAAGCAGCCGGAAAGCTGAAAATATCGTTAATAAAGCCGACAGGATATTTTCCTGCCGGCTTTCAGCTTGTCGAAAAAGTGTCAAAAGCTAAAGTTTAGGGTCAAGCCCTTTTTAAAGGGCTTGCGAGGAGTCAAGAGGGCGAGGAGCCCTCTTGTCGCTCATCGCAGTGAGCGAAATCCCCTAACCGTAGGGAGCTCCGAAGAAGGGTAAGGGGAAGCCCTGCGATAGAGGGCTTCCCCTTATGCTAAGAATGAATAGGTTTTTCGACAGACTAAAAGCCGACAGGATATTTTCCTGCCGGCTTTTTCGTTGCCTTAAATAACTCTTACTGCCAATGCAATATATGGATTGTCAAGATCGCTGAGATCACGAACCATCACATAACCAACGTATTTTCCGTTTTCATCGGGGCCTTCAAACGTCACAGCCTCCATGACCTTTCCGCCGCCCATATAGACAGCTACATGGTGTATCTCTGCAAGCTGCCGGCAGCCCTCACCGTTTTCACAGGTCAGGCTTACATAGTAGATAAGATCTCCCACTTGAAGCTTTGAAAGATCGGTGATCTTCTCATATCTGTCGTCGTCTTTCAGCATTGCATACTGAACGCAGGAAGCATTGTAAAGGTCAATTCCTACAGCAGACATTACCGTCAGTGAGAAATAGCTGCAATCCATTCCCACGGCAGGGTCATGGTCATACGGCGTACCAAGGCACTTTATGCCTGCGTCGATTATCTTTTCGGCGTCGGTTGATACATTCTTTACAGCAGCCGCCCCATTTTCGTCAATGACGTATTCAATGCCGTCTACCGTAACCTCGGTGCTTTTCAGCATACCATTTTTTGCATCGTAATAGCGAAGAACTCCGTCCTCCCGTGATGAAAAGCCGAGCTGTATTCTGCCGATGCTGTTAGCAAAAAATTCTCTGCCGTCGTCAAGAGTTATTGCTCCCGTTGCAAATCCGCCGCTTTCAAGAACATAATAGCTGTACTTGCCTATGGTGACAAAACCGTTTTCACGTTTTCCGCTGCTTTCGTTGAAATAATAGCGAACATCATCTATAGTCTGCAATCCCTTGTACAGATTTCCCGACGTTCCGAAATAATAGTTTTCTCCGTCTATCTGCTGCCAGCCTGTAAGTCTGCCGTTCTCGCCGAGATAGTATGTGTTTTTGCCTACATCCGCAAAGCCAAGAACTCTCTTTCCTGTCGCAGGGGAGAAATAGTATTCATTATCTCCGTCAGTCACCCAGCCTGTCAGCATTGCCGAGCTGTTGGGGCTGAAATAATACTGACTGCCGCCTACCGAAACAAGTCCCGTTGCCAGACTGAATGTCTGAGGGTCAGCATAATAGGTCTTGCCGCCAACTGTGACAAAGCCCGACTGCGCCGAGCCGTCCTTGGGAGAGAAATAATACCTTACTCCGTCCACCGATATTACTCCGCTCATCATAACTCCCGCAGAGTTGAAATAATACTGCTTTCCGCCGATAGTGTTCATTCCCGTGAGAAGTCCCTTTGCTTCGTCAAAGTACAGAGTATTGCCGCCGTATGTAACAAAGCCTGTCTGCTTTTTGCCGTTGTCGTCAAAAAGCATCTTCACTCCGTCTACCGTCTGGAAGCCGTGATTCATCTCGCCCGTTTTGCCGAAATAATAGCTGCCTCCGTTCACCTCAACAAGTCCTGCGGCAGCCGAGCCGTTCTCGCTGAAATAGTATAAAGCTCCGTTTATCTGCGTGAAGCCAAGGGGAGCTGTGCCGTCGCTGTTAAAGTAATAAAGCAATCCGTCATTAAGCGCAAAGCCCCAAGCCCTTTCGCCCGAATCGGAATACAGTCTGCCGTCGCATACGCCTCTGTTCATAACGCCCGAATCGTCAAAATATCTTGCAGCACCGTCGATAACTATTTCTCCCGTCTGCAATGCGCCGTCGCTGCCGAAGTAACAGAACTTTCCGTCAATGCATCTGAGTCCTGTGTACATTTCGCCGTTGTCCTCGGCAAAATAATAGGTCTTGCCGTCAATAGTCTGCCAGCCTGTCAGAACGTTTTTGTTCTGATAGTAATATGTTACGCCGTAGATAACGTTAAAGCCGTCGGCAGCCTCGCTCATAAGCTGAGTTATCTCCTTGACCTGCGCCGAAGTTGCTTTTCCGCCCTCCGGCAGGAAATATGACTGTGCTCCGCTTGACATGGTAATAAATCCGCATCTCTGACCGAAATTATTGCTGTCGAAATAATAAGACGTGTCTCCCACGTTTATATAGCCCGTGCCTACCCATGGTTTGAAGTAATAAAGCGTACCGCCTACCTCAAAGGCGCCTGACTGAGCCGAATAATCGTCGCCGAAATAAAAGGGCTTTGAGGAACCGTCAACATATATCAGCCCCTTCTGAGCCTCTCCCGTCAGGCGGTCAAAATAGTAGTACTTTGTAACGCCGTCAACATCTATGGTACGAAGACCTGTGAGCATTCTTCCCGCAGCTGAGAAATAATACAGCTTGCCGTCAATATATTCAAGTCCCGAAAGATTGCCGTTCACACCGTCAAAGCCGTACATCGCTCCGTTGTAATAAACAAGACCGCTCACAGCTTCTCCTGTGTTTTCATCAAACATATAATTCTTTGAATCAATGGTGCGGAAGCCCTTTACCACCGAACCGTCGCTTCTGCAATAATAGGTCCTGCCCTCCCACTCAACGAATGAATCGGGTATGCAGCGGCAGTTTTCGTCAAACATATAGGTATATCCGCCCAGATCCCATTTGCCGCTGACAGCGCTGAAATCATCGGTACTGAAATAATATCTTGCGCCGTCTATAGTCTGCCAGCCGGTCAGAGCGTTTCCGTAGGTCTGATTGAAATAATACTTTTTGCCGTCAATTTCCTGAAGACCGTAAAGAAGCGTTCCCTGCTGCGTATAGTAATAAAGGCTTGAGCCTATTGATACAAAGCCGTATACTGCTTTTCCCGTGTCGTTATCAAAGAAATACTTGCTGTTGTCAACGCTTGCAGCACCGTATACCATATATCCGCCTGATGTGAAATAATACAGGTCGCCGCCTATGGTCTGCAAGCCGCTGAGCGCTCCCGAAGCCCCGTCAAAATAACAGGTCATGCCCTCTGATATCTCATAAAAGCCGGTATAAAGCGCACCTGTAGCTTCATCGGAATAGAATATCCTGCCGTTTATCCAGAAAAATCCCTTTTGCAGTATTCCTGCGTCATTGAAGTAATAATCTCTTCCGTCGGCATTTACAAAGCCTGTACACATTGCGCCGTCGCTGCCGAAATAATATGTCTTGCCTTCAGACTCTACAAAGCCCTTGCACATTTCATAGGTCTTTTCATCAAAATAATACTTCTTGCCGTCAAAGGTCTGCATACCGGACAGCGAAAAGCCTTCATTCTCGTCAAAGCCGTATGTAACGCCGTTTATCGTCTGTATTCCGCCAAGAATACCGCCTTCCTCCTTAAAGAAAGCCTTGTGACCGTAGCCTAAGTCCATAAGACCGTATTCCTGTGCGCCGGTATCCCAGTTGAAATAAAATCTCTGTCCGTTTATCCGTGCAACGCCTCTTGCCATTGTGCCGTCAGAATAAAAATAGTGTTTGTTTCCGTCAATGGTCTTCCAGCCTGTGACCATTCCGTTTCTGCCGTCATAGTAATAACGGTAATCTCTGTGATCGGTGAAAAATCCGGTCAGCAGAGCGCCTGTCTGCTCATCGAAACAGTATTTCACATTATTTATAGTCTTGAGTCCCAGCGCACAAACACCGGCAGAATAGAAATAATATGTACTGCCGTCAATATCAAAGAAACCGTTCTGATATCTTCTGCCTTCGTCATCATAGCAATAAAGCTTGCCGTCAAACCAATGGAAGCCTATATACGCTCTTCCTGTTTCTTCGTTGAAATAGTAATAATTATTGTCTATCTGCCTTTTGCCCGTATAGGCTGTTCCGTTTTTATAGTAATAAACAGACTTGTTTATCCGCAGAAATCCGTTATAACCGGCTTCTGCCCATGTTGATGTAAGCACAAGAGTTTCTCCGTCCGAAAGATCGTCAAAGCAAAGCTCATCGCTGCCGTCAAATACAATGATAACGCAGCCTTCGGGCGCTTCGCCCTCGGTATACCACTCATAAGCTCCGTCTGCCGACTTGTATAAAAGCTTTCCGTCGGACGCTCTTGAAACGCTCCAGCCTGCAAAGATCTGACCGCCGTTTTCAAATGCGTTTTCGGGCAGAGTAACAGTCTTTCCGGCTTGGCAGACAACAGGCTCCATTGTTCCCGTTAAGCCGTTGGAATCAAACTCAATGGTATAAGTATCAGCAGTCCACTTTGCGTGCATGGTGATAACATCGCCGTTTATGCTTGTCATTTTCGATACCGACGAATTTGCCTTGT
>JBJERD010000235.1:0-3095 GCA_051882095.1 Oscillospiraceae bacterium | reverse complement strand
CTCCGTATGTTACCGTTGTATCTGCCATTGTTCCGCTGCCGCCGTTGGGGTCGTACTCAACAGTATATATTATCTGAGAGGAGGAAACCGCCGTGGCGGATGTATCCGACGCTGCGGCAAGCATCTGTGCGGGAACGCTCGATACCGCCATAAGTCCCGACACCGCAACACACACGGCTTTTTTCTTGAAATTCTTATCCATATCTTCTCACCATACCTTTTCTGATGATTTACATATAAAGTCTGTAAAAGCTTCTTATTGCAAACACGGACCGCCGCATTAATGTGCAGCAGTCCGTGTTTGATTATCAAAATACTATTATTTACCATGCGCAAGCTTTTTCTTTGCCATTTTTAAAAAGCTTACGATAACGCTCTTGTTGATAAGTGCAAAGAACGCAAGAGAAATGACCATATTCACCATATCCAGCACTGTGTTTCTTTGATAGCACAACACGCTCATCACGCACAGCACTGCAAAAAGTCCTATTATTTTGCCGTAATTATAGGTCAGCTTCTGAATTTTGCGGACGTTGAACATTCTGAATATAAACAGGAACATATACGCAACAAGCGTTGACACCGAGCCTGCGGTGATACCTATAAATTTTATGAGCGCCAGGTCCACCAACACGTTTACGCCTGCCGATATCATTGTAGTAACGCCCACGTTTTTGGTCTTTTTATAAGCCACATAAATTCCGCCCTGAAAGGCTGAAAGACAGCAGAACAGCAATCCTAAAAACAAAATAGGCATCTGAAGGAACGCTTCGTCATACTCGCCTCTGACAAGGATCTTAAACAAAACGGGGCTGAATGCTATCAACATTCCCATTGCGCCTACGGCAAGACAGTATATCTTGTCGAACATCTTGGAATAGTATTTTTCAACGTCCTTATCGTTGGCGTATATCGAAGCATTTTCCTGCCACGCCATTACAAGCACCTGCTGAACTATCATAAAAAGCTTTGGTATCTTGTTTGCTACCGCAAAAACTCCGTTGGCTTCAATTCCGATGAATGATATGATAATCAGACGGTCGGACAGATTGAGCACCCAGTTGGACATATTGTTGGGCACCATGGGCCATGAATAGGCAAGTAGTTCCTTTATTTGCTTTTTGGAAAGCTTATCAAATGAAATATATGCAAAAAGCTTTGACTTGTGCGCCATATATACAACGCCGATAATATTTCCAAGAAGCAGACCGAGGATAACGCCGTTTATTCCCCACTTAAAGAATTTCAGCGTTATCACAGTTACTATCATATTTACAAATGACAGCTCCACAGACGCCATTGAAAAATATTTGTTATAGGATAAGCCTCTTACTATCATGCCCACCGTACACATTTCGATATCGGCGAGAAAGTATAGTCCCACCAGCAATCTTGTGGTAAGATCAATACTCACCGAAACCAGCAGAAAGATAAGAACGGTGATAACCGACATAAATGAGGTGAACGCCATTATATTTGTTATGATACTTGACGATCTTTCCTTGTCATTGCGGCAGTCGATAAGAAATCTGAAAGCAGCCGACTGTATCTGAAGCGTTACCGCCGGAAGCAGAAGCGTAACAAGCGTTTCGATAAGGTCAAAAGTACCGTATTCCGCCTTGGAAAGTTCGGCGGTCATTATGGGAAGAGTTATAAGTGTGAATAATTTAGGCAGAAATTTTCCCACGCTCAATATCAGCGTGTTTTTTACCAAAGCGCTTTCTCTGCTCATTTTTCAGATAACTCCTTATGCAATGATTTAAGCCGACTCTTTACTAAAGCTTTTCTTCTTCTCACCCTGTACAGCTTCATCCTTTATCTCTCTTCTTGCCCGATAGGTCATTGCACAGGCAAGCATATACGGAAGATAACATTCAAACTGATAAAGAGGATTTCCTGTCATGCCGTACATGAAGAAAAACAGCTGCACGGTAAACGAAAATGCAAGATAATACATACGGTCGCTTATTTCGCCCGTCTCGTCATACTTTGCTTTTTCCTCTTTCAGCATTTTGTAGGTTATATAAAAAGTAAACAGCAGAATTAACATGATAATAACAAAACCGACTATTCCCGTCTCGCAAAGCAGCTGGAGGTAGATGTTGTGAGCGTCGTTGCTGACTCTCATGCTGGAATATTGCTTAAAATCATATTTAAAATTTCTCCAGCCTATTCCGAAAAGCTTGTTCTTGGAAAAAAGCTTAAAGGCAGGTATCCACAGAAGGTCAAGACGACCGTTGCTGATCTCTCCGAGGCTTGAATCCTCGCCGATCTTAAATCGTGCCATTATAGCTGAAAACTGAGGCAGCGACGACATGATAACCAGCGAAACAGCTGCTACCAGAATAAGTCCCATTATTCTTTTAAGCTTTGCGCTGCCCGAATTTTTGCCGAGAAAGCCAAGATAGACCACAAGCAAAGCGGCTGCGCCAAAAATAAGATGCGCTCTTTTACCGGTAAGAAAAAGACATACAAGAGCAGCTATAACAGGGATACTCATAACTACTCCGAACTTGTATTTGTTTCTTTTAAATGCCCAGAAGAACACAGCGATCAAACCAAATGCCATATACATTCCCATTGTGCTGTAATGGTTGGTAAGACCGGTCATATAGTCTCTGTAGATCATGGCTTTCAGTCTTGCCGTATTGTATATATCCAGTCCGAACTGCGGAACGATCCTTCTTACCAGCGCACTTTTATTAATGAGGAAATAAACACCGGTTATCATGTGAAAAGCGGTGAATATGCACATAATGCCTATCACATACTTCTGCCAGCCGCTGAAATATGCAAAAGATATCATCGCAGCAATACAGCTGATGTAAAGCAAAAGCGGCGTATAGTTTGAATGAGCAACATCTCCGTTTCGGAGTATTGCCATTGCCGCAATGACCAGCCAGCAGAATTCAGCTCCGATACCCTGACTGTAGCCGCTTTTTATAAAGTAGCATATCGCAGCGCATCCAACCGCAACTCCAATGGTGGCATATGCTATGCCATGACTGCCGTATACAAATGTGGTCAGCGAAGTTGAATATAGATACAAAAACATCAGGAACAATGAAAATGCGGCTAACCCATTAGTCACTCCG
>JBJERD010000234.1:0-2082 GCA_051882095.1 Oscillospiraceae bacterium | reverse complement strand
TGTAGGAGCTTCCGCAGACGGAGCATTTGTGCAGAGTGTAGCCCTGTTCTTCGTATGTGGGTGCAACTATTGTAATCTTGTAGGTGTGGGCTTTTTTCGGGATAGTCGTAACATTTGTTTTTGCTCCGCAGACTGTGCAGTGGCGGGACTTGCTGCCTGTTCTTGTGCAGGTTGCGGTTTTGTCTATCGTCCAGACAGACGACGGAGTATGACCCGATGTGGGGTCGGATTTAAGGGTCAAGCCGTGGAACGCCTGATTAAAGGCGTCTATCTTGCTCTGCTGGGAGCTTTGAGACGTGCCTGTTCTTGTGGTGGTCGTTATCAGGCTGTCATAGGCTTTTTTCAGGTCGCTGACGGATTCTGCGGTGTACTTGGCGGTGTTGAGGGTGTCGTATTTCTGGATAAGGTCAAGAGATTCCATCATTACCGTGTAATATTTTTCTCTCGGGCTGCTGCCGAGGAAGAAGTCGTTCATCCACTTGATGCCCTGATCTGCCGTCCACATACCGTTGCCTGTGGGGAAGCGCTGATAGTATTTTTCAAGATTGTTGTAGTACTGCGCCTTGTACTTAGCCAGCGCAGCCTTGTAATTTTCGCCGCTGTATGCCTTTGCTGCGGTGTTCATTGAATTCTTGAACAGGCTTACAAACTGGGGGTTCTGCATTGCCTTATAGAAAAGAACGGCAACGGGGTCGTTGTATTTTCTTCCTGCCTGATATATCTGAACAAGCTTGTTGTTGGTGGAACATTCTCCTGCGTTGCCCCAAAGATTTGCGCCCATTTCGGTATCGTAAAGCATAAATCTCCAGCGGCAGTCGCTGTAATCGGGGTTAGCCTCCTCAGCCTCTCTTGAACGCCATACCGTCCAGTTTTTACCGCTCCAGTCCTCGTTGGTGATGTAGATCTCAACTGCAAAATAATCAGCAAGGCTTTCGGGGTCAAACTTTTCGGTAAAGGTCTTATACTGGTCTTCCTTTGAAAGGTCTGCGCCGTATATCCAGTCCATATCGTCTGTCCAGAGGGTAACGTCCTCATCGTTGCCCTCGTCCACCTTGGGAGCATTATTGTTTTCGGTATCGGGCTTTATGATGACAACATTCTTTTTCTTGACGTCATAGTGATCCTTAACATATGAATCGGTGTAGTCCTCCTGGAGAGTATAAACTCCCCAATACTCGCCGTTTATGAACGCAATGCAGGCTCTGCCTTCCTGTGTGGATATCTTCATATCCGATACAAGGCTTTGCAGCATTGAATCCTTGAACTTTGTATAGTTGGCGTCGTTTCCGCCGTTTCTCAGCACGAATTTTTCAAAATCGTTGACCTCTCTGCCTTCGCCGTCGTTGGATTTTATTCCGCTGATGATCGGATAATCAAACTTATCTGCGCCATAGGATCCTCTGGCATAAAATCTGAGGCTCTTCTGATAATCGCCTCTGGAATATCCGCCCTGTATTCTCATGCCGCAGTCCTGCGAAAGCTGCACTGTTTCGTTTTCGATAAAGTCGATATGGACGGGTCTTTCCCACTCTTTGCCCTTGTTTGAGGCGTTGTTTTTCATATAGATGCCTGTTTCGGGGTCGAAAAGGTTATCTGAATCGGTAACGATAGAGATTATGGGAACATTATCGTAGGTTTTATTTCCGATGCCGACAAAATATGAAACGGTGCTTACCTCGCTTGATTTGCCGTCCTTAACGGCTATGGCTCTGATGACGGTTCCCTTGTCAACATTGACCGTAGGCTTTGAAGGAGTTGTGTTTCCCCAGCCGCCGGAATACCAATCGGTAAACTTTGAGCGGTCGATAGCCGAGAGCACATTTGGCTCGCTTGTTCTGTTTTTTACAGTTATTGCGCCGCTGTATTCAGTTGAAGCTTCGGTAGGAGTGCTGCCGTCTGTGGTGTAGTAGATCTTAGCGCCGTCCTCGGCGGAAAGAGTCAGCTGAAAAGCGGCAGAGAAGGAGCCGCTTTGTTTTGAAAATTCGGGTGCGGCGGGTTTGCAGATGTTTTCCTCGGAGTTTTCCGCCAATGCGGAAGGAGTGCACACTGCAAAGCTTTCAGAGCCTGAGGGAACTCTTGCAT
>JBJERD010000233.1:0-14038 GCA_051882095.1 Oscillospiraceae bacterium | reverse complement strand
TTCCTCTCTGATATGAAGTGTTATTCCCGAGTTGAACGCAAAGGCTCTGAAAAACTCTTCTGTCAGGCAGGTATCGAACTTCCCTATCCTCTGATCGTGAAAATCTGCGTTGAACGCAAGAAACGGTCTGCCGCTTATATCCAGAGAACAAAAAGCAAGAGCTTCGTCCATTGGGATAAAAGCCGAGCCGTAGCGCATTATTCCGCCCTTGTCGCCAAGAGCGTCTGCAAAAGCCTTGCCAAGCACGATGCCTACGTCCTCAACGGTATGATGACCGTCAACGTTCAGATCGCCCGTGCAGGTTATCTGCATATCTATTCCGCTGTGAACGCCGAATGCGGTAAGCATATGGTCGAAAAAGCCTATTCCTGTATCCACGCTTACCTTGCCCTCGCCGTCAAGCTTTACGAAAACCTCTATGTCGGTTTCCTTTGTTTTTCTTTTTATTTCAGCTGTACGCATTTTGTTCACCTCGTTGATTTATAAAATCAAATCTTAAAATCTCACCTTGATAGCATTAGCGTGAGCCGTAAGTCCCTCTTTTTCGGCAATAAGTACGATATCGTCCTTTGCCTCGCAGAGAGCGTCCTCGGTGTAGTAGATAAAGCTTGAACGCTTTTCAAAGCTGTTTACTGACAGCGGCGAGAAAAATCTTGCAGTACCGCTGGTAGGGAGAACGTGGTTAGGACCTGCATAGTAGTCGCCGAGCGGCTCGGGAGCGTACTGACCAAGGAAGATCGAACCTGCGTTGTCAAGTCTGCCGAGATACTCCATAGGATTTTCAAAAAGCACTTCAAGGTGCTCGGGGGCAAGTCTGTTGGCAATGTCGCAAGCCTGCTCCTTTGTATCACAGATGATGATAGCGCCGTAATCGTTAAGAGATGTTTCGATGATCTCTTTTCTTGAAAGCTCTTTTACCTGTCTTTCGATCTCTTCAACAGTAGAATCTGCAACCGACTCGCTTGTAGTGACAAGAATCGCCGAAGCAAGCTTGTCATGCTCTGCCTGTGACATAAGGTCTGCTGCTATGTATTTGGGATTTGCCTTGCTGTCTGCAAGAACAAGTATCTCACTGGGACCTGCGATCATATCTATATCAACAACTCCGTAAAGAAGCTTCTTTGCTGTGGCAACAAAGATATTTCCGGGACCAACTATCTTATCAACCTTTGGTATCTCCTGAGTGCCGTAAGCAAGAGCGGCAATAGCCTGAGCTCCGCCCGAAAGGAATACTCTGTCTACTCCGCAGACTGCCGCAGCAACAAGGATATCCTTGTTAGGCGTGCCGTCTTTAAGCGGCGGAGTTACCATGATTATCTCCTTTACACCTGCTATCTTTGCGGGAACGGCGTTCATAAGCACGGAAGACGGATATGCTGCTGTACCGCCGGGAACGTAAAGACCTACTCTTTCAAGACCTCTTACACGCTGACCGAGAATAACTCCGTTCTCCTTTGGGTTAACAAAAGACTGGGATTTCTGACGGTTGTGGAAATCTGTGATGTTCTCAACAGCGTTGAGCAAAGCCTCAACAAATTCTGGATCAGCTTCTGTAAGAGCGTCGTTTATCAGATCTCTTGGAACTTCATAATACTGCGGAAGCTTACCGTCAAACTTTTCGGTATAAGCCTTTACCGCATCATCGCCGTTTTTACGGACGTTTTCGATTATTCCAGAAACAACGGCGGTGACCTTTTTGTCAGTTTCACCGCTGCGCTGCTCTACCTGCTTGAAAAATTCAACTTCGTCAACACCGTTGGCGAAAATTTTCTTTATAGCTGCCATGTCAGTTTTCCTCCATTACTATTTTATATACCTTGTTTTTTAATAAGTCATGCGCAAATAATGCATTGTACTATTATTCCTCACAGTTAAGATAAAGACCTGCTACCGCATCTGCGATAAGAGAATAATCCTCGTCGCTTATAATGTAATATCTTTCGGCATTGACAGTTCCTACTATCCTGCCCGAAATGTATATTACGTTGGTGCCGTCGTCAAAGTGCCACAGATCCAGCGTAAAGCATGCGGGATGCTGAGCACTTTCGGTAGAAGTATCAAAATGTACGCCCGACCATTCTGTGGTGATCCATACTCTTCTATAGTTATTCGGATCATAATCCTTTCGTATATCAGGAACTTCACCTGTTTCAACGGGCTCTTCATTTTTAAAATCCCAGCCGTCCTCAAAAACAGGCTGATAATTCTCTTCAACATAAGACATCATATTCTCAGCAAAGCCAGCAAGAAAAACCGAATGTGTTTTATGCTTCTGAACATTTTTGTCGTAACTGATACGAACCATAGTAAATCTATACTTGGTTTCGCCGTTTTCAAGCATTTGAGCTACTTCATCGGTGTTCTCTTCTCCTGGCATAAACTTATTGAATGCCTCAAGATACTTTTCGATCTCATCTTCCGAAAAAGTAATGTCTGTTATTTCATCAGTCTCCGAAACATCAGGCTCAGACACATCGGTATCGGTCTGAGAGGATTCGTTATCGGTATCAGCCGCTGCCGAAGATGATGTTTCCACAATTTGTTCAGATGAAGACAGGTCATCAGATACGCTGCTGTCGGTGCTTCCGCATGAGGTCAGCGCAAGACAGACAATTGCCGCAATTATAATTGATTTCTTCATTATTGTTTTCTCCTGTTTATGACGATGTCTGTAACAGATAACGTCACAGTTCTTTCTCTACCAGATCCACAAAATCCTGAATTTCTTTCTGTCTCATTTTCATGCTTACCATATTTACGATAAGCCTTGCGGAGATCGGTGCAATATCCTCTATTACTTCAAGTCCGTTTTCTTTAAGCGTAGTACCCGTTTCAACGATATCGACTATTCCGTCGGCAAGCTCCAGCAGCGGAGCAAGCTCAACAGAGCCTTCTATTTTTACTATCTCAACGTCCATACCCTTGCTTTCAAAATAATTTCTTGTGATATTGGGGTATTTGGTCGCAATGGTTTTGACATTATATCCGCCGTAAAACTTTGAGCCTTTTTTGGTGGCAAGAGCAAATCTGCATCTTCCGAATCCAAGGTCTGCAAGCTCGAAAAACTTGCCCTGCATTTCCATTATGGTGTCCTTGCCCACAACGCCTATATCACAGACTCCGTGCTCAACATATGTAATTACGTCGTTTGCCTTTGCGAGAACTACTTCAAGATTTCCGTCGGGTACTGGGAGAATAAGCTTTCTGCCCTTTTCTCTTACCGCCGTACAGTCGTATCCGATCTTTTCAAGCAGTCCTACAGTATCCTTTTCAAGTCTGCCCTTTGTAAGAGCAATTCTGAGTGGTTTATTCATTAGCTTTACCTCCGCTCTTACAGCTTAATTTCCGAAACAGATTCGTTCACAACGTATATCTTATGTATGCCCTTTGCGGCGGCATACTCTTTGGTCTCGTCAAGAGTATCAAAAAGACTGTTTTCAACTATCATGCCGTCACGGACAAGCTTTCTTGCAAAGGCGATAGCCTCAACCACATATCCCTTTTCGCCGAAAACAACACAGTCGGGAGTTTTAAGAGTAGGCGCAAGACAGTTTTTGCGCAGATAGTTGGCAACTGCGTCACAGTTAACGCCAAATCCTACGGCAGGACAAGGATTGCCGAACTCGGCAAGCAGACCGTCGTAACGTCCGCCTTTAAGCACCGACTGTCCCACGCCCGAAAGATAGCCTTTGAAAACTATTCCGGTGTAATAATCGGTATGGCTTACTATTCCAAGGTCAACTGATATCTTGCCCTCATAACCGAGGCTCGAAAGGCGGTGATAAACCTCTTTAAGATTTTCAAGAATTGCAGCGATTTTATCATCTGTGAACAGCTCTGCCGCCTTATCGAACACCTCAATACCGCCGAAAAGTCTTGGCAGCTGTTTGAGTGCGTTGGTTATCTGATTTTCGCCAACCTCGTCCAGCAGGTCGTTAAGAGCGGGATAGTTCTTTGCCGAAATAAGCAGGCGTATCTCTTCCCTTACTCTGTCGTCAACGTCAAGACGCTGTACAAGCTCCTTGAAATAGCCTATATGTCCTATCTCCAGACGGAAATTCTCTTTATCAAACTCGGCAAGAGCCTCCACAGCCATGCAAAGGGCTTCATAATCGGCTCTCTTGATATTTTCTCCGCCGATAAGCTCTGTTCCTGCCTGAACAAATTCATCGGAACGACCTTTGAGCAATGCGTTATTCTCATAAATAGTCTGATTGTAATAAAGCCTGAGAGGAAGCTTTGCATCCTTCAAACGAGTGGACGCAAGTCTTGCTATAGGTATTGTGGAATCGGGGCGCATTGCGATAAGACGTCCTTTTGAATCGGTAAGCTTATACATACTTTCCTGCTGAAAGTTTCTGGAGCTTCCGCTGAACAGGTCGTAAAATTCAATTCCCGGAGTGACTACCTCGCTGTAGCCGAAGCCCTTGAAAAGCTCTGCAAGCTTGTTTTCAACCACACGTCTTGCAAGACAGTCGTTGAAAAGCAGATCTCTTGTGCCCTCGGGAGTTATCAAGTCGTTTCTTTTCATCAAAGGTTTTTCCTTTCCCAATTATAAATTATCCAGTGATTTGCTTTATCATAGTAAAGTGCTAACATGATATCATAGTATCACTTAAATATAATAACACACAGTTATATTATTGTCAACCTGAAAAGTGCGTTTTCGGGTATTTTTAATCAAAATCACAATGAAAACAGTGAAATCTGGTTGGATTTGGGCAAATCGCCGAAAGCACCATTCTTTTCGAGAGTATCCACCACTGATTTGCTCACTCCGCTTTGCTGCTGGAACTCTTCGATAGAGATAAAATCTCTGTTCTGCGCCTTTTCATAGAGGCTTACGGCAGCGTTTGCACCTACGCCCGACAAAGCGCAGAAAGGCAGTCTGAGCTTTCCGTCCTCTATCTGATAGACAGTAGCGTGAGATTTGAAAATATCTACCGGCAGAAAATCATATCCACGGCAAAGCATCTCATTTATGAGCATGAGCATATCAAGCACTCCGTCATCCTTGGCGGTTCTCTCCTGCTTGGACTTGTTTTTTAGCTCCTCGATCTTCTGCTTAACGTGATGCTTGCCCTTTACGGCTGTTTCGGCGTCGAAATCTTCACCTCTGACGGTAAACAGCGCTGCGTAAAATTCAAGAGGCTTATATATCTTGAACCAGCAAAGCTTTATGGCTGAAGTAACATACGCCGCAGCATGAGCCTTCGGGAACATATATTTTATCTTCAGACAGCTGTCGATGTACCATTCGGGTACGTCGTGGTCACGCATATCCTGTTTCATATCTTCGGTTAGAAGCTTTGGTGCGTTACCCTTTCGGGTGATCTCCATTATCTTGAACGAAAGCTTGGGTTCAAGTCCGTGATAGATAAGATATGTCATGATACTGTCACGGGTACCGATAACCTCGGAAATGGTGCAGGTACCGTTATGGATAAGCTCCTGTGCGTTGCCCAGCCAAACGTCCGTACCGTGTGAAAGTCCCGATATCTGGAGCAGGTCGCTGAAATTCTTGGGCTTAGCTTCAAGAAGCATCTGACATACAAAGCCTGTGCCCATTTCGGGTATTCCAAGCGTACCCGTTTCCCACATGATATCCTCGCTTGAAACGCCAAGCGCCTGCGGCGAGGTGAAAAGCGAATACACCTGCTCGTCCGACATGGGGATCTCAAGGATATCCAGTCCCGTCATGTCTTCAAGATATTTATAGAGGGTAGGAACATCGTGTCCCAGCTCGTCAAGCTTCAGTATGGTATCGTGCAGCGAATGGAAGTCGAAATGAGTGGTTACTATATCCGAATCCGCCTTTTCGGCAGGGTGCTGAACGGGAGTAAAGTCATAAACCTCGTAATCGCTGGGGATAACAACCATTCCGCCGGGGTGCTGACCTGTTGTTCTCTTTACATCAAGACAGCCGTTTATAAGCCGCTGCTCTTCAGCAGGGTGAACGGTCTTTCCACGTTCTTCAAGGTACTTCTTCACATAGCCGTAAGCAGTCTTATCCGCAACGCCTGCGATAGTGCCTGCTTTGAACACATGGTCTGCACCGAAAAGCTCTTCGGTGTATTTATGTGCAAACGACTGATAATCTCCCGAAAAGTTCAGGTCGATATCGGGAGCTTTGTCTCCGTCAAAACCAAGGAACGTTTCAAAGGGGATATCATGACCGTCACGGTGCAGGTCGGTGCCGCATTTCGGACACTTTTTCGGCGGCAGGTCAAAGCCTGAGCCTACCGAACCGTCGGTGATAAATTCGCTGTACTTGCAGTTTTTGCATACATAATGGGGCATCAGAGGGTTGACCTCGGAAATTCCCGACATTGAGGCTACAAATGACGAACCTACCGAACCTCTTGAACCTACCTGATACCCATGCTCTACCGAATTGGCAACAAGCTTCTGAGATATCATATAAAGCACGGCAAATCCATGCTTGATGATAGAAGAAAGCTCTCTGTCAAGCCGCTTGTAGACTATTTCGGGAATATGCTCTTTAAATGGCTCGTTTATTCCTACATCGCCGTCGGGTATTTCCACCTCGTCGGGGTCGCAGTCGCCGTAAATGGAGCAGCATTTCTTCCAGCAGATGACCTGCAGCTCACGGACTGCTCCCTCGATAAAGGGAGTATATGTACCATTAGGGAATGCTTTGAGATCCTTGTCTATCATATCGGCAACGTTGTTTGTATTAGTTACTACAACCTCAAACGCCTTTTCTTTGCCTAAATATGCAAGCTCGTCAAGCATCTGCTCTGTTGTCTTGAGGTAAAGGGGCGGCTGTCTGTCGGCGTCTGTATAGCCCTTGGAAGCCTGCAAAATTGCTCTGAACTGATAGTCTCCCTTATTCATAAAATGAACGTCACCCGTAGCACATACGGGTATGCCCATTTCGTCACCCAGCTCAACAACAAAACGGTTTATCTCCTTGACCTGCTCCTCTGTGGTGATGTCGGTATAGGGCGGTCTTTCGGATGTGAGCATGAACATATTGTTGCCCTGGGGCTGTATTTCCAGATAATCATAAAAGCTTGCTATCTGCTTGATTTTTTCTCTTGGCACGCCTTCAAGATACGCCTGAATAAGCTCTCCTGCTTCGCAGGCGCTTCCTACTATAAGTCCCTCTCTGTGCTTTACAAGCTCCGATTTGGGTATTCTCGGACGCTTTTTAAAGTAGTCAAGATTGGACATTGAAATAAGCTTATAGAGATTTTTAAGACCGGTATTGTTGCGGACAAGAATTATCTGGTGATATGAAGGCTTATCCTTAACGTCATTTGTCTCAGCCAAAAGGCTGTTGAGCATATCCACCGTGATGAACATTCCCGGATACTGCTCTATAAGCTGCCGGCAAAGTCTGATGAATATCTGCGCCAGTACCTCCGCATCGTCGCAGCCTCTGTGGTGGTTGAAGTCGCCCAGTCCGAAATGCTCTGCCACATAGTTGAGCTTATGCTTTTCAAGCTGCGGCAGCATTTGTCTGCTCATGGGTACGGTGTCTATTGAAGAGAATTCGTATTTTATTCCCTGACGGCGCACTGCTTCTCTGATAAACGATGTGTCAAATTCTGCATTGTGAGCCACAAAAACAGGCTTATCTCCGCAGAATTTCAGAAACTCAGTTATTGCAGTTTTTTCGTCAGCTGCGCCTTTGAGCATTTCATCTGTTATGTGGGTAAGATTTGATATAAACTCGGTAAGCTCTCTTTCGGGATCAACCAGCATATCAAATCTATCAACTATTTCAAGATTTCTGAGCTTTACTGCGCCTATCTCTATTATCTTGTCGCTTGTGGCGGAAGTTCCTGTAGTTTCAAGGTCAAAGACTATTATCTCATCGGTAAGGCGGCGTTTATCCCAGCCTTTATATATGTTTACGTCGTTATTGACTTCATAAGCTTCTATGCCATAGAGCGCTTTGAATTTACCGCCGCCCTTGCGTATCTTTGCAACGGCGTTCATTGCGTCGGGATAGCCCTGAACAACTCCGTGGTCGGTGATCGCTATTGCCTGATGACCCCATTCAAATGCACGGTTTACAAGCTTGTCCGCAGAAGTAACGGCATCCATGCTAGACATATTTGTATGGCAATGCAGCTCAACTCTTTTTTGCTCGGCGTTGTCTTTTTCTTTTTCACGCTTGACTATCATTATGTTATCAGGCACTATGTTTGTGTTGTGGTCGTAGTCGTCTACCTCCACCTTGCCTGAGCAGATGATGCATACGCCCTTGTCAAGCTTTTCAAGAATGGCTTCAAGCTCCTCTTTGCCTGTTTTGCCGGAATATCTGCTCTTGCGCACACCGCCAAGCATTTTTATAGAAAATGATGATGTAAAGTCGGTAAAGAATATAGAAGCTATAAGCATACCGTTTCTGGTCTCACGGGTTTCTATCTTGAATATTTCGCCCCAGACAGTAACAGGAGAGTCCGTTCCTTCAAGAGGGATATCCTTCATGTCTGTGACCTTGGCATCTGAGCTTATCGGCGAGCCTTTAAGCACTACTGCAACGTCGGCAATAAGGTGAAGTCTGGTGAAATCAACGGTGCAGGTTCTGAAATCATGCGATTTATCACTGCCGGAAGACTGACCGCCCTGCGGTTTTAAGCCGCCGTCTGAAATGACAGGCTGGGGCAAATGGCTGAGATACTCCTCTTGCGATCTTTGGAAAGCTTCCTCATCATTTTCGGTAATGCCCGAAAAAGAGATGCCCGCATTTGTTGAAAACATCTCAAATACCAAAGCTGAAAAAGCAGATTCTATACCTGCTTTTTGCAGAACAGACACTCCTCCGTGCTGAAGCTCAACGTTAAACACGCCGTTTTCAAGCTTTGCCACTGCTCCGTCAAAAAATCCGTTGACTACCGGAAAACGGAGTTTGAGATACTTTACAAGCTCGGGAAAATAATCGGCGCTGAGCATATCGGGAGTATATTTGCAGACGATATCCATTCTTGCTGTTTCAAGAGCCTGAGCAAGCTTTGCTTCACAATCCTTCACCATATCATAAGGCAGAAGACTGTCGAATTTTGTCACGACGGAAACAGCGTTCTGCTGCTCCGTAAATGTAAGCTTCAGAACGTTTCCGTTTTCCATCTGCGACGGTATAAGCTCATTATATTTTTCAAATAAACTTTTTAAAGTATAACTATTCATTTCAACTTCCTTACAGCTTATCTATTTCACTGAGCAATGCTTCAAGGGCATCGCTTTCGTCTACCTTGCGCAGCTTTTCACCGTTTCTGAAAAGCACTGCGCAGCCGTCGCCGCCTGCTATTCCGATATCGGCTTCTCCTGCTTCGCCGATGCCGTTTACTACGCAGCCCATAACGGCGACCGTTATATCCTTGTCGATATCCTTTGTTGCTTCTTCAACTCTTTTTGCCAGAGAAATAAGGTCGATCTTAGTACGTCCGCAGGTGGGGCATGATACTATCTTTACTCCGCCGCCTTTGCATATTGATTTGAGGATATCCTTAGCGGCGTATATCTCCTTTACGGGGTCGTCGGTAAGAGAAACTCTAATCGTTTCGCCTATTCCGTCCACCAGCAAAGAGCCTATTCCGACAGCGGATTTTATAATTCCCATTCTTTCAGTGCCTGCTTCGGTAACTCCCAGATGAAGAGGATAACTGCACCTTTCGGCAAGCAGTCTATAGGCATTTATCATATTGGGAACGTTTGATGATTTTATTGAAATTACGATATCGTCAAAATCGCAGTCTTCAAGTATTTTCACATGGCGCATTGCGCTTTTCACCAGAGCTTCGGGTACGGGTGAACCGTATTCGGCAAGGATATCCTTTTCAAGCGAGCCTGCGTTTACGCCTATTCTGATAGGGATATTCCTGCACTGACAAGCTCTGACTACTGCCTTGACCTTGTCCATTGAGCCGATATTTCCGGGGTTTATGCGTATCTTGTCAACGCCTGCTTCCGCTGCGGCTACTGCAAGACGGTAATCAAAATGTATATCGGCTACCAGCGGGATATTCACCTTTTCCTTTATGGCAGGAACAAGCTTAACCGCTTCCATGTTGGGAACGGCAGCTCTTATTATCTCACAGCCTGCATTTTCAAGCTCTGCAGCCTGAGCCACCGAGTCCTCGATGTTTTCCGCAGGGATATTTAGCATTGACTGAATATATATTTTCTTTCCGTCAAGGGTAAGACCGCCCACCTTGACAGGCTTAACTTTTCTGTTCATTATTTATCAATCCTCGCTAGAAAATCTTTGTGATGTCGCTGACCGTGACCACTATCATCAGCAGCATAAGCGCCGCAAGTCCTATAAAATGCACCATTCCCTCTTTTTCGGGCGGTACAGGCTTTTTTCTGATAGCTTCTATGATAAGAAAAACAAGTCTTCCTCCGTCAAGTGCAGGCAGCGGCAGGAGATTGAACAAGCCGATGTTTATTGTGATAAACGCACCGAGAGAAAGCATCTGCTGGGCGAGAGAATACCAGTCTATGCCTTTTTCTTCATCGGTCTCACTGTCGATAACGTCGCCGATAACGTCAACTATTCCCACAGGACCAGAAAGATCTTTGATAGAGTACTTACCCGTTATCAGGTCACCAAGGGAAATATAAATAAGTCTTGCGTCGGTTGCAGCCTGTTTGAATGACTGAGACAGCACCGTTCCAACGTTTGCCTCAACAGGCTTTACGAAAAAGTCTATGTGCATTGATTTTTCGTCCGAATCGAAGGTAACGCCTTCAAGCTTGACCTTTTCGCCGTTACGGATAACTGTCATATCGAAAACAGCGTCCTCGTCGTTCTGAAACTGATAGCTGATATCCATATCGGTAAAAATTCGCATACCGTTTATACTGATTATTTTATCGCCCACCTCAAGACCTGTCTGATGCGAGCGGGCGTTTTCTTCAAACTTTGAAACTGTGGTGGAGGTTATGGGAGCGGACATTGATGTATATATTATCAGCAAAATAATGCCGAGAATAAGGTTCATGATTATTCCCGCAACGACAATAGCCATTTTTTTCGGCACTGATTTTCTGCCGAAGGCACGATCGTCGCTGCTGTCGGAATCCTCGCCCTCCATGGCGCAGTATCCGCCTATGGGAAAAAGTCTTACAGCATATAAAGTTTCACCCTTTTGCTTTTTGAACAGCGCAGGTCCCATGCCTATAGCAAATTCGTTAACCTTTACTCCGCATTTTTTTGCAACTATAAAATGACCGAATTCGTGAATTAAAATGATTATCTCAAATATGAGCAATGCAAAAATAATTTTCATCAAACGTCGCCTTTCTGTTTATTCATTTGGTTTATCTGTTCACACACATATTTTCTTGCCTCTCTGTCGGCGTTCAGAACGTCGTCGAGGCAGTTTATTTCTTTTCTTTTTGTATTTTCCAGAGTTTTGTTTACCAGTCTGCCGATATCAAGAAAACTTATTCTGCCGTCAAGAAAGCTTTTAACGGCTTCCTCGTTTGCGCCGTTTACGGCTGCCGGAAGAGTACCTCCCACGGTAACTGCTTTTATACAGGCAGTCAGGCAGTCGAAAGTATCAAAGTCAGGCTTTGCAAAGCTTAGCGTACCGTAATCTGTAAGGGAAAGCGGTTTGGTGGGACATTCCACTCTTTCGGGATAGAGCAAGGCGTACTGAATTGGTATTTTCATATCAGGAACGCCCATTTGCGCTATTATCGAACAGTCGTTATACTCCACCGCAGAATGTACTACGCTTTCACGGTGGACGACTATTTCTATCTGCCGGGGTGAAAGGTCGAAAAGCCACATAGCTTCGATAAACTCCAGCCCCTTATTCATAAGTGTAGCAGAGTCGATGGTTATTTTTTTACCCATCGACCAATTGGGGTGCGAAAGCGCCTCCGCTGCGGTGACGTTTTCAAGGTCGGACTTGGTTTTGCCGTAAAACGGTCCGCCTGAAGCTGTGAGGATTATTTTTCTTACCTGGGAACGCTTATTGCCTTGCAGACACTGAAATATCGCCGAATGTTCGCTGTCAACGGGAAATATTCTGACGTTGTTCTTTTGGGCAGCCTTTATTACAAGCTCGCCGCCTGCCACAAGAGTTTCCTTATTGGCAAGTGCGATATCCGTTCCGTGCGCTATTGCGGTGAGAGTCGGGGTAAGTCCTACCATGCCTACAACAGAATTTAGCATGATATCCACGCCGTCAAGAGAGGCTATCTCATTAAGTCCGTCCATTCCCGACAAGACCTTTATTCCCGTTCCCGAAAGCTCTTCCTTAAGAGCATTGACCTTTTCCTCGCAGAAAATACAGGCGTACTTTGCGCCGAACTCTATACACTGCTCCGCCAACTGCTTTGCGTTTGAACGTGCGGCAAGGGCTTTTATTTTAATATTATGCTTGGCAGCCACTTCTAATGCCTGTGTGCCTATTGAACCGGTAGAACCGAGAATTGTTAATGTCTTCATGATATCAAACCTCTTATATAACGCTTTAAAGGGGTAGTCGGTTTTCGTCTGTGGAAAACCTGCCGCCCCTGTAAAAATCAGCTATTGATATGTAGATCATTTAAAAATAAGTCCCTGCAAAAACAGGTAGTACATAAACGGAGCAACAAGCAGCACGCTGTCGAAGCGATCCATTATTCCTCCGTGTCCCGGCATTATGTTGCCGTAGTCCTTTATTCCGCACTGGCGCTTTATCTCGGAGGCTGTAAGGTCTCCCACAAGACCGATAAGCGCACAAAGCATACCTGCGATAAACAACATGATATAGTTGAGAGAAGCTCCTTTAAGCAGGACGTCATAGACAAGACCTATCAGGATCATAAGCACTCCGTTGCAAACTACTCCGCCTACAAGACCTTCAACTGTTTTCTTAGGACTGATATTCGGGCAAAGCTTTGTTTTTCCGAAAAATGTTCCTGCAAAATATGCGCCCGAATCTGCAAGCCATGCGCCGCAGAGAGTAATTACTATAGCAAATACTCCCTTGCCGCCCCATGACGACATAGACAGCAGTGTGCCGAACGAATAGGGTATAAGTGTTGCAACGCCGATCATAAAGAACAGGTCGGAATATTTGAATTTTTCATAGAATCTCAGATATGAAATACACATTGCAAGCACGAAAAGTCCGAAATAAAGTCTGTTGTTTATAAACAGCAGCCAGCCGTGTCTGTGGAAGATACCCATAAAAGCGTCGAGAAAAGCATAGCCGTAGCAAAGGTATTCCTGAAGCTTATGCTCGTCATATTTAGTCGCTCTGAAAATTTCAAATATTGCCGCAACGGAAATAAATCCGATAGCAAGATCAAACACAAAGGTATTATGCAAAATAAGCATAACTACGGCGATCACCACTGCAACTGCCGCAGAAACAATTCTTATATACATTATTTTCTATCCTTTCAGGCATAAAGCCTAATATTCAGACACCGCCGAAGCGTCTGTTGCGCTCGCTGAACGCAAGCACTGCTTCTTCAAGATCCTTCGGCTTAAAATCGGGCCAGAGGATATTGGTGAAATAGTACTCGGCATATGCAGACTGCCATATAAGGAAATTGGACAGCCGCTGCTCTCCGCTGGGTCTGATTATAAGATCGACGTCGGGTATCTCTTCGGTGTAAAGCCTGCTCTGAATAAGCTGCTGTGTGATATCCTCTGCTCTGAGCCTGCCCATTTCCACGTCTTTCGCTATCTCTTTGACGGCGTGAGTTATCTCGTCACGTCCGCCGTAATTTATGGCAAGGATCATCGTCATCGAGTCAAAATCCTTGGAGTCCTCCTCAACGCTTTTCATCTTCTCCTGAAGCCTTGGCGTAAGCATAGAGCGGTCGCCGATAAAGCGAACACGGATATTCTCGTCGATAAAATCCCGAACCTCGTCAAGATTTTTCTCGAAAAGCTCCATGATTGCGTCGACCTCGTCCTTGGGACGCTTCCAGTTCTCTGTGGAAAAAGCATAGAATGTGATATACTGTATTCCCAGCGCTTTAGCGTGACGAGTAATCGTCCTGAAAGTTTTTGCACCCTCACGATGACCGAACTTTCGCGGCATTCCCCGCTTTT
>JBJERD010000232.1:0-2098 GCA_051882095.1 Oscillospiraceae bacterium | reverse complement strand
ATGGCATATCCCGAAAGGCGCTTGACAAAGATAGAATAGTGCGCTACAATGCTAACATCAGAGATATGCCATAGTGTAAATTTGGAGGGATTTACATTGGCGAATATAACAAAACGTGGAAACACATTCCGTATCAGAGTGTTTGTCGGCTACGATATGAACCGCAAACAGCTTGTAAAATCGACCACTTTCACTCCGCCTGTCGGGGTGACTGAAAAGAAAGCCGAGAAGCTGGCTCAGGAATACGCTTTTGAGTTCGAGAGACACTGCAAGGGTTACTCTCTGCTCAACGAGAATATGCGTTTTTCAGAGCTTGCCGACTGGTATTTCACAAACTATGCTCCCCAGGAGCTGAAAGAGAGCACCGTCTACACCTATTGGGGGCAGTACAAAAACCACATCGAGCCTGTTCTCGGCAACATAAAAGTCAAGGACATCAATGCTCCCAGGCTAACGCAGATAATGCAGTCCTATGACCTGAACCCTGCGACTGTCAAGAAGCTGTACGTCATTGTGCAGAGCATCTTCCGCAGAGGAGCAGAGCAGGGTTTTATCCGTGATACTCCCTGCCGTAACGTGGTACTGCCAAAGCGGAAGAAAAGCCGCAAGAACAAGGCATTGGAGGAGGACAAGCTCAAAAGGTTCATGGCTTACCTTGAAAGCAAGCCCTGGGACGAGGACTTCAAGCGTATCATCAAGGTACTGCTGTACACGGGTATGCGTTCGGGTGAATGTCTCGGACTTGCGTGGGAGGACATTGACTTCGAGCACAACACGATCTCCATAAACCACACGCTGACCGATATAGGCGGAAAACACGAGCTGACCGATCCTAAGACCGAGAGCAGTATCCGCATCATCGGTATGGGGCAGGAGTTGAAAAAAGTCCTTCTTGCTCAGAGGGACTACATCGAAAAGCTGAAACTCGCTCTCGGTGATGATTTCGCTCACCCAGAAATGGTGTTCGTGTCGGCAAGGGGCAACTACCGTGACCGCAATTCGGTGTATCAGTCCCTCAAACGCTTTACCAAAGGAACGGAATTTGAGGATATGACACTGCATCAGCTCCGTCACTGCAACGCAACAATGCTCCTGAACAGCGGTATCGACCTGAAAGTTGTGTCTGAGCATCTTGGTCACTGTGATGTGAACGTCACCGCATACATCTACGCTGATGTTCTGCGAAAAACAAAAGCCCGAACTGCCGAGCAGATCGAGCTGTGCCTTGCATAAAGGCAAATAAAAACCTCCCTGCGCGAACAGGGAGGTTTTGAATTGACCAATAGTTGACCAAAGAGTTTTGGAACACTCGCAAAGTGCGTAATAACGCAGATTTTGAGGTGGGTGATTATCTCTTTGAGAACTGCGGAGCACGACGAGCAGCCTTCAAGCCGTACTTCTTTCTTTCCTTCATTCTCGGGTCACGAGTGAGGAAGCCCTCTTTCTTGAGAGCGGGACGAAGCTCTTCGTTGTACTGAAGAAGAGCTCTTGAAAGACCGTGTCTGATAGCTCCTGCCTGACCTGTAACGCCGCCGCCTGTTACTGTGCAAACGATGTCAAACTTGTCAGTTGTATCTGTTACGCCAAAAGGCTGACGAACGATAAGCTTCAGAGTTTCAAGACCGAAATAGTCGTCGATATCTCTGCCGTTGATTGTGATTTTACCTGTACCCTCGTAAATACGAACACGGGCAACAGAATGTTTTCTTCTACCTGTACCATAGAAATATGGCTTCTTTGATTCGTACATCTAAATTGCTCCTCTCATTAAAGTTCGTACTTCTCAGGCTTCTGAGCAGCGTTGTTGTGCTCTGCACCCTTGTATACTCTAAGTCTCTTTGCAGCAGCTCTGCCAAGTGTGTTGTTGGGGAGCATACCCTCAACTGCAATTGTCATTGCTCTGTCGGACTGCTCAGCCATCAGCTTTGAATACTTGATCTCTTTGAGACCGCCGATCCAGCCTGTGTGCCACTTGTAGGACTTCTGATCCAGCTTCTTACCAGTGAGAACAGCCTTGTCGCTGTTGATGATGATAACGTGGTCTCCGCAATCAGCGTGAGGTGCATAAGTTGGCTTATGCTTTCCACGAAGAATGTGA
>JBJERD010000231.1:0-2112 GCA_051882095.1 Oscillospiraceae bacterium | reverse complement strand
CGTCATACTCCTTTCTTCAACAACTACAGACCTCAGTTCTATTTCAGAACAACAGACGTTACAGGCGTTATCACACTTCCTGCTGACAAGGAAATGTGCATGCCCGGCGATAACGTATCTATGGACGTTGAGCTTATCACTCCTATCGCTATCGAAGAGGGACTTCGTTTCGCTATCCGTGAGGGTGGTAGAACAGTAGGTTCAGGCGTTGTAACTGCTGTTAGAGACTAATTTTTAGTTGACATAGCTTTATTGCTTGAATTAAAGGCTTCGGATCAGTCAAGATCCGGAGCCTTTTTGTTATGCACTGTTTAAGCCCGTGTTAACTTACGGTAAATTGATGCGGCGATTGTAGAAAATCCGATGAATATGTGATATAATAGTAGTAAGTATAATTGAAATGTAGTTCGGGGTGGTGAGAAAGTGGCAGATGTGAAGGACGATTTTGTTATTGACGTGGCTAAGGAACACAAATATCAGAATCAGAACGACGAGTATTACAACGAGTTTCTTAAATGGCGTACCGACGCTTCAAATCCTTATGGATATAAATTTGTGCATGACACCAGAGAACACGCATATATCGACGGCGAGGGCTATATTGACATGAAGCCTGCGCAGGCAGAGAAAAAGGCGCTGGGCAAATGCTGCGGTCTTATCGGTGCGATTATGCTTGTTATGCTGCTGGTGGACGTGCTGGGTATGTTTGTAATACAGTACATTCTTGGCGTGAAGACAGGATTTAACACTTATTACTCCGATTATTCCACTGCCGAGCCTTTTTCGGCTTCGGTGGTTTACACGGCTATGGCTTTCAGGGTGCTGAAATATCTTATCCCCATTGCTATTTTCGGGGCGTTTACCAAAGTGCCTCGCAAGGTTGCTTTGCCTTCGGGAAAGCTCAATTACCGCATCTGCGGCGGCGGTGTGATAATTATGCTGGTGGTTATGGCGATCGGAAGAATTGCCGACTTTTTGTTCACCAATATGCTTCACACCATCAATGTGGACTCTGTTTACAGCGGATACATAAGGACGCAGGACAATGCTTCGCTGGCGGTTTATATTGCGGCTCAGTATCTGCTGATTCCTGTTCTGACCGAAATTCTCTTCAGGGGCTGCTTTTTGCAGTTTTTCAGGCAGTTCGGAGATCTTTTTGCCATTCTGATAACAAGCTTTGTAAACTGTCTGTGCGGTTATGACATTGTTCAATTCGGATATGTTTTCTGCGTTTCGCTGGTGCTGGGGCTGTTCACAATAAGGACGGGCTCGCTGATGTCTGCAATAATAATGAGGCTTTCCGCTCAGTTTACTACATTTGCGGTGAACTTTGTAATTCTGACTGCGGATTATATTCCGGGAAAGATCGTGGAGACGGTTGCTTGTCTTGTGATTTTTTTATGTTCCATATTTATATACATCGGAATGATCGGCAAAGGCGATTGGAACTTCAACATTGAAGGCGACGCTTCGGCTCTTAGCACGGGTGAAAAAATAAAATCGGCAATGACCAGCACTCCGCTGACCTTATGGGCGCTGCTGGCTGCAGCGGTAACGGTTCTGTCGCTGAGGTTTTTATGATGAACGATGAATTTTATATGTCCAGAGCGCTGGAGCTTGCCGCAGAAGCTGCAAGTCTGGGAGAAGTGCCTGTAGGTTCGGTAGTTGTAAAGAAGGCGACGGGAGAGATAGTAGGCGAGGGCTTCAACAGGCGTGAAAGCCGCCGCTCGCCGCTTGCTCATGCCGAGATAATAGCCATAGATGAAGCCAGCAGAAGACTGGGCGGCTGGCGGCTTATCGACTGCGCATTGTATGTAACTCTTGAACCCTGCCCGATGTGTACGGGAGCGATAATAAATTCAAGGGTGGAGCGGCTGGTTTTCGGAGCGTTTGACCAAAAGGCAGGCTCATGCGGCTCCCTGGTGAATTTGTTTGAGCATCCTTACAATCACAAGCCGGAGGTAGTTTCGGGAGTAATGGCTGAGGAATGTGCGGAGATTTTGTCTCGGTTTTTCAGGCAACTGAGGGAAAGCAGGAAAAAGTAAATCTGTTATAGCGCAAAACAAGGGGAAGCCCTCTATCGCAGGGCTTCCCCTCTTTCAAAACAGTCCA
>JBJERD010000230.1:0-14236 GCA_051882095.1 Oscillospiraceae bacterium | reverse complement strand
AAATCAGTTTACAGGCTTCTTTGTAGTTCTTGCTCCACTTTAAATAATATTTGCTTTCGGAGATTAAATCAGCAGTATCAATTGTAACCGTACCTTCTTCTGCCGACTGTTCCGATTCATCAAGCAGCGGAGATATTAATATATCATATTCATCTGTATCGAATAATATAGGTTCGGGTTCGGCAACATCAAAATTCAATATGGTCGACTCCATATCAAGCACCGTTTGAATAATCATATTTTTCACTGACTTAAACACCTTGTTATCGATAAGCTTCGGAAACTTGACCTTCGCCGAAGAATACACGTCATGCTTCTGCTGTTCCATTTCGCACCAAAGCGAATACATCTTTTTGATAGATTCATTTTCCGCAAGCCTTGAAAAGATTTCATCAACAGTTTTCTTGATCTCCGGCTTTAAATATCCATAGACCTTTTTGCCCTTTGCCGTGCGGAGTTGATCATGAAGTTTACTGACAAGATCAATCAGTTCCTCATTATCAATGTTTTCCTTCGAAATATCGTCCGCAAGTTTTTTCATCAGCTTTTCCGATTCTTTTTTAAGCATATCACGCAAGTCGGTTTGCTGTGCATAAAGGTGATGCAGTTCGTCTGTATAAATGTCATTGGCAAAACCACTGCGTATATTCTCTATCCCCTGGTTTGTGAGAAATCCCTCACGCTCGTTTGTTGAGTACACAATAATGTGTACATGAGGATTAGTTTTCTTGTCATGAAATGCGGCATACCATTTCAGGTTGCTCATATTGATTTTTTGATTCTTAGCTATGTTGGGTATCTGCCTTTTGACAAGTTCTCGCCAGGAATTCAAGTTATCATAACCCATAGCCTGAGCGTTATCTCTGCGAAGCGATACGACATGGGTCCAGACATTACCGCCGTGGTTTGCAATTTCCTTTGAAACCTTATCAAGATTTATTGTCTCGTTTTTTTCATTGAATAGTCCGTGTGAACCAAACTTGACTGCACCCGGACGGTTTGCGAGATACCCCACATAATTCTCACGGTTTGTAAGCCTATCCATGTTTCGATCAAGAATTTCTGATATGAGTGCTGAACCGTTTTTGACTGTGGGATTCTTAATATAGTCTTCGTATTCAAATAAATCCTTGCAGTCGGGAAAATCATTTATCAAAGATATAATAAGCTCCTGCTGATTTTTCGTAGCAGGAGCTTGTTCGTTTTTATCTTCTGTAGGTACTGAACCCTCACGGGTAGCAATGTACTTTACATAGTTTGCAAGTTTTTTATTCGCACTGCTTTTAAGATAGCGGCTTGTTACAATTAACTTAGACATTTTATTCACATCTCCTTATCAGCTTTTCTGATACTCCACAGCGTCCTCATAATCAATAATGCCATTGATCTTACGCACTTCATTCACGCACATAGCATGAAGATTTCTAAGCGTTTCATCATCAACATCATTAATTGCCGCAGTCATATGCGACAGCTTTCCAAGCTCAACTGCGACCTTGAAAAGCAAACGGGCAAGCCGTTGCTCCGTACCTTTGATCTGCGCTTTGACTGTTTCGGTTATCATAGGTGAGATATAGTTGACACTCTTTTCCTCATCAAGATAACCGATGTAAAATTTAATTGCTTTCTCAATAAATTCACTCTGCGACCTGCAGTTGTCGTTTTTGTAGTGAACCTCTACATCTTTAAACGTTTCGGGATATGCCCATAATGCAAATTTCACTTTATTCTGAAAACTCATTTTTTATCATCAACTCCTTTACAAATGCTGTATTCTCTTTGTTTTCTGCGGTTACAACCCCGAAATTTTAAAAATACTGAATTTGCAACCCCTTTGTTCGAAGTTGTACAAACCTCGCAAATTGCGGTCGGCTTTGCCGTCCGCTGTGAGTGTGTCGGGGTCACAACCCCGACATTTTAACTCGCAACAAAATAAATACCCCAAATCCCACCCGAATTCTCCCGAATCCTGCCATTCTCCAACTCTGCGACAAACGCCCCACAATCGCCACGACTCCTTTCAGGGTAAACTTACCCCACCTACCGCCTTACCTCGCCACACAGGGCAACGTCGCGCGAACCGGGGCGAGTTACTGACCGGACTTCTTTTCCGATTCATCAGACGAGGTGTTTCTCGTCTTTCTCGCAGGCTTTTTCGCCGACATCATGTCAATGAAATCTCTGACGTTCTGAGGCACGGTCTTGAGGTAGAGCTGGTCAATGTACTTATCCAGCTCCGCCGCAAGAGTTGTGTTCTTCTGCTCCAGATACATCTCGATCGCCGACAGCTTTTCTTCGCTTACACTTACCGTTACTGATTTTTTCAACCTATCACACTCCAATCAAATTTATTTTCCGATGAGCTGTCCTCATTCAAACTCTCTATAGCGTCAGTCACCTCCTGAGGATAAGTCACTCCATCATAGGTACACCAGCTTGTCCAACTTCCGTTTGAAACAAGGTCTTTGGTGACATAACCAACAGTCTCCGAACTGCAAATCACTTCGCCGTTGCACACATATATTCCGTGCTGACTGCCGTCGAACAGCCCTATCCCTGCGACCTCCGGCATGGTATCAAGTCCGCCCTGCTCTGTATAAACAAGTGTATTGTAATCCGAACCGAACGCTTTATCGGTCGGGCTGTAGTTAAGATATCCGAGCATAAGTCCTGCGTTATCTGCGTAACGTACCCTATCGCTTTCGTTCCTTTCTCCTGTCGCACCATTCATATATCCCCAACCTGAGATGTAAGCATTCTCCGCCCATGCTGCAAGGTCGGCGCAGTTTTTGGTCGTGCTGTCGGTAAACATATACTCATTGATGGTGCTGTTCATCACCCAGGTATACGTCCTTATGAATTCATCATAGTCGATTTCAAGATCGTAGGTTGAGTTTATCGCCGCTATCAAATCACTATCGTTAGTAGCAACAGCAAATAAGTTTGCATATGACTCCGCATAGAAATTCTGCACTTCATCGAAGTAAGACATATATATCAGCTGTGCCTTTATGGTCTGCTCCCTCACCCCTGCGTTTGTCATAGCTTCCTCGATAGCCTGACCCTGATTCTGAATATTTGTCATCTCCGCCTGCTGTTCACTGTCCAGACTTTCAAAAAATGCCGACTCCGTAAACAGGCTTCTGTCTATATCCGGCGGCTCTATTTCATTTCCCATACTTGAAAGCACAGCCACAGGCAGGCACATCAGACCGATAAATCCTGCGACGATACTTGCGATAAGCACGAACAGCTTGCCACGCTTGTTTTCATCGCCAAGAATATATATGGCTATTTTCTTAATAGCCGCAGCTACCGTTGCCGACATCAGCTCACCTCACGAACTTCAAATTCCGTAAACGCACCCTGCGTTTTCATTTCTATACCGTGCATATATTCCAGCGCTCCCCTCTCCGTAGAAAACAAAATGGGTTCGCCATCACGACGAACCCAGTCTTCAAAAATATTTCTGCTGTTTTCGGCATACCTTATTTTCCATATGCCGTATTTTTTGTTGTGCATGTTATCTACCTCCCTTGTAGTCAAACTCAAATTTAAGGCTTATTGCGAACAGTTTTATCTTCCCCCCGCCGAACCAAACAGCGCCACCTTGTACGCAGGAGCAATGACCTGCAGCAGATACCTCTCGTTTCCGCACCGATACAGACAAGTTCCTCTTTCGGGATACTTTATCAAGCCATACTCGGATTCTTCTAACTGCAAGGTATCGATGAATGCAGTGGGCGAAATGTTGCCCGGATTGAACAGAAAATGATGCGACGGAATGGAAAACAGCGGCTTAGTAAACTCCTTTATCTCGGGCAGTAAAAAGTCCTCGATATTCTGACTTGCCAGAATGAACGAGGACTCTTTCTTACGAACTCGCTTCATGCCGTTGCGAATATATTCGATTGCGGTCATATTTGTGAGGAATAAATACAGCTCGTCTATGGCTGCGACTGTGTTTCCTTTGCCTAAAAGCTGATTACTCATGTAGCTTAGAATGTTGAACAACAGCGTATCTTTCAGCCTTTTGTTTGTGTCCATAAGCCCCTTTACTCCGAAACAGATAAACTCGCCGTCTTTGATATTGGTGTGTCCGTTGAAATATTTGCTTTCCGCTCCCTTGCACATACTGTGCAGACCAAGGCAAATGTTTTGTAGCATTTCTTCTGTATAGAGATGTTTCTTTTCGTGATCGAATGCCATGAACTCCTTTTCCACAAGGTCATAGAGATCGGACATCATGGGATAATCCTCATCTATCAGCGTTTCAAAATCGGTGAGATCATCAATGCCGAACCTTGCGTACAGCTTCATCAGCATAATTTCTATCGTATCGATCTCTGCATCTGTGAAGTCCTTGTATGCCCTGAAAAAGTCTTTGAGATAGCTGATGTGCTGACTTAGTCGTGTAACCTTTCTGAACGTTTCGGGACTGTCATCTGTAGATTTTTCTCCGTCGCTCCACGCTTTCGGTTCAAGAGGATTTATCATGAACTCTCCCGACATCATATCTATATACGTTCCGCCTAAGTTTAAACATAAGTCCTCATACTCATGCTCGGGATCCAAAACCAGAACACTTTTCCCAGCTTCACGGTGATTACAGAGGAGCAGTTTCATAAGGTACGACTTTCCCTGTCCGCTGTTTCCGAGGATAAGGATGTTTGAGTTGGTCTTGTCTTCTGTACGCTTATCGAAGTCAACAAGCACATTGCTGCCGTACTTATCCCTGCCAAGATAAAAACCGTTTTCATCGGTCTTTCCGCTGTAATTCAAGGGATAAAGATTCGCCACAGAGCTTGCAGGCAGCACTCTTTCAAACTGACTTGCAAAAGTATTATTGCCCGTCGGAAGAACAGACAGAAAGCCCTCTTTCTGACGTAAAAGCAAACGGTCAACGCTGATTTTAGAACGTGTAAGCTCCATCTGAATATCAGCCTGCAATTCTTTCAGCTTATCCTCAGAACTTGCTTTCAGCTCGATAAACACAGCAGTATGCAGGAGAGGTTCTTTGTTGCGGCGAAGTTCAGATAACAATTCCACCACATCGTCAATGTTGTTCTGAGCCTTTATGCTTTCGTTGACATCATTTGTTGTGGTCATCATATGGTTCTTACGCATTGCCTGCTGAACTATTTTCCGCTGCTCCATGCTCGTTACAAGGCGGTTGTAGATTCGTAAAGTTACCCCGTTTCTGTCCGCAAGATGAGCAAGTATTGCCGTTTCTTCCGTACTTGGCGGATATTCCGTCACCGCCCAGCAGGACTTGTAAAAGTTTCCGCAGATGTAGTGGTCTGTGTAGAATTTGATTATGCCCGGCACTGTACGGTCGAAAAAATCCTTTGTGTCCATTATCTCAAGCTGATTGACGGACAGTTCTTTTTTCTTCTGCTTTTTATTCCTCATTTGTTTTCACCTCCAATTCAAATTCGGCTTCTCCCTCAACATCGGGAATCTCATCACCCGAAATGCTCGTTCCGAAATACAGAGCAAGCATTCTCTTTACCTCCGATTTGCTCATTCTTCTTGCCGAAAATCCATGCTCGGCTATTGCCTTATCCACTCGGTTTATGGTGTTAAAGATCTGCTCGTCCTTCTCACGCTTGAATCTTAGAGCAAATACAAACTGTCTTGCGGAGGACATTTCCACCTGAATCTCGTCAAGAAAATCATAGTCTGCCTGTAAGAGTTTTCGAACAGCCTCGTTCTGCTCTGTCTGCAAACGATTTTTAACATAGGTTTTGTTGCTGTCAAAACACTCGCAGGAATCCAGAGCAAGTATTTCAAGGTCGGGTATACTGCTTAACAGCATCATCAGGTGGTGTATCTTCACATCGATATTCGCCGCAGAAAGCACGGATATATTGGTCGGCTCAACGCTGAAAAACGCAAGCTCTGCCTTATCGGTTTTTACGCCGTATTTAGTAAAACGTTCAAGACCGATAAGACCTTGAACGCTGTTATTTTTCCTTTTTGCCATTTAAATTTTCCTCCATAAATACAATTGCTGTGAGGTCACAAAGAACCTCACCGCATTAAAAAGATAGTCCATTATTGCGGTTTCGTCCACCCGAAGGGAGAGAAACGCAAAGCAGGCTGTTGCAGCTATAGGGATAACGTTCCACAGGTTTACAAGCACGATCACCGACAGAATTATCCCAATGCAGATTATGATAAAATCCCGAACGTTCCACAGCCACAGCTTTACGTTTGCCTTCAGGTTTTCGGGGTAGATGTAGGTTTTCATTTTTATCCCTCCAAACACAAAACAGCCGGGCTTCATACCCGACTGTTTATTTGATCCTATTTCTTATTTATCAATTACGATGCTGAAATCTCCCTTTGCATCACATTTCAGCCTTAGTGTCTTTATATATCTGTTGTAGAAGTTTTCAATTTCCTTTTGCGTTGCCTGTATTCTTGCCTCCTCAAATATTTTACTTGCCAGCTCATAGCCGTTAAGATATACTATGTCAGGAAGGTACTTTTCAAGAATATCAAACAATACTGCCCGTTTGAGGTCTTCGATGTTTCCCGAGCAAAAATCGTCAATAGAACAATAATAGATATCGTGCATGTCCAAAGCATTCTTTATTGCTGTTCCGCATTTGCTGTATTCATACATGACAAGAAAATTGGCTTTTGGAAGCGATGAGATCAACCCCCAGTAATCCGAATCACTTGATACAAGAATAAATGAGTCTACGTTATCTTCGTAATAGTTTTTGCAGATACCGGCAGTCATCTTTATATCCACTAAAGACTTTCTGTCAGTAACTCTTTCAACCTCAATGTGCTCTACTGAAATCCTGGTAAACTTCTCAATCCAGTCCCATCCGAGCGAGGTGTGATAATCGTCATAAAGCACTATTTTCTCTATTTTTGATAATTCATCACTGTTTAGATTTTTAAGCACACTGTACAGTTTGTATACATCAGAGTTTTCACAATCCACGGCAATTACCGTTCTGTTGCTTGCATTTACAAAGTCATATATGCTGTTTTTAGTTTCACTGTGAGCGTCCTTGTATTTTGTAAAGTCACTGAAATAGTCATTATGCATCTCGTACAGAATTGACAGGAATTTGCCGTCGTTATACAGAATACTGCCGAGATCCTTTGGTTCCCAATAAATATACATTTGAAACGGATAGTACTCGTTAAATTCCATGAACTTCTCAAATTCCTGTTTCATCACCCCGGGTTTATTGTATTTCGGAATGCAGAACAATTCTTTGATGTAATACCAGTTGATCCATTCATTGAACAGACCGGAGCAGGAATCAATATGCTCGCTGATGAGTTTGTTGAAATCAGCCATATATTTATCGGCACGATAATTGGGCTGAATAATCTGAATTCCCCATTTCTCAAGCTGCTTAATATTTTCGAGATCATACCATTCCAACCGGTCGAGATTTTTTAAGTTGAACCTCATTTCATCGTCAGTTTTCTTAAATCTGTACATCAATGTTGTTCTGAGTTTACACAGATATCGAATAATACATGCCGATTGGTTTTCGTTCAGCATTTGAATAGTATCACTGCATTCCTCTCCGAAACATTGTTCCAGAGCAGTTCGCCTGACGCCGATCATAAATGCTATGGTGGTTACCAGTTCTTTTGTGTCTACAGTCATTTCTATACCTCCAATTGAATAAATTTGTACCTTCATTATACCATGAGAGGCAGTTAATATCAAGGCAAAAACCGTAAATATGATAATATATATCCGACACACCACACAAAAGAATTATTACTCCAGCTTATATATCAGACCCCGTTTATTTTGCACCTTTCAGCATTCCTACCGCCTTAGCCCCCATAGAAACCGAGTGGCTAACAGACATCATATTGACCCTCACACTAGTATCCAGCCCATACATCTGAGCGATCCTCGGCACTTCCGTCGCCGAAAGACAAAGCCCCACTGCAAGCAGAGCATGCTGAGTGTAGGTTAGCAGTCCGAGATACAGTATCGAGGTCTGTAAAAAAGCAGTAAGGCAAGTGGCTATGACCTGCTTGCACCAGCTGAAAAATCCGTCCGTGTAGCCTCTGGGAACTCCGAACAGATACAGACTTCCAACTGCTATCTGACACAGCATTATGCCGCCACGCTTGATGTTTGAAAAGACCACATTAACCGTGCAGTAGCCGAACAGGATTATGAAAAACAGGCTGAACAGGCTTACGTCCGAAGCAAGAGTAATTATGACCGAAAGCCCCGAGTCTGCAACAGAAGCGTTCGTTCCGGTTATGAAACCGCCAAGCAGGTCCTGAGCGAATGTTCCCTGCAATGCAACGCAAAATGTATACAGCCTTTGGGGAACTACTGTTACAAGGCTTGCCGCCATAAAGCCTTTCAGCACGTTTATGCAAGTGTTTTTGATGTTCGCCTGCCCCGATTCATATGCAACTGCCGTATCGAAAACCGCAACCACAAGTCCGCATACAAACAGCATCCAGCCAAGTGCGTGAAACAGACTGATAAACGCCTGCACCCAAGAAAGCGTAAAGATGTCGCTTGTGGTTGAGTTGATAAACTCAAACAGATCGGCGACCGCTCCGTAAATGAGGTTGAAAATCCATTCAAACATTATGTCCCAAATTGCGTCGGTAACAGTATCGACTGCCGCACCGACAGTGTTGTCCCACAGACTTGAAATACTGTCGCCTATCCAGTCAATAGCGTCAGAGATCCAATCAAACAAGCTTATCACCTCGTTTCTCGTGTTGATTTGTTTTAGTTATCTCGCCCTTTATGCGGTACAGCGAACTTCGCCGGCCGCCTTGTGGGTGATAACGAGGAAAACGCTCTAATAAATCATGCTTCTCTAATTCGTTAAACGCCCTGAACACCGTACATTTTGACAGATTCAAATCCTCCGCTATTCTCCGCACAGACGGAAAGCATTCTCCGTTCTTATCCGCACGGTTTGCAAGATAGCAGTAAACGGACACAGCCTTGTGGCTTAGTCCTAAATCGTAAATTCTTCTCGGTAATATCAATAAACATCACTCCTTTTATGTCTTGACATTGGTCTTTTTCTTTGGCGGCTCTTGCTCGTATTCTGTCACTTCAAATTCCACAGGCGGCATATCTTTTTTCTTCTGCGGATATTTAATTTCAATATCACGAATAAGCTCGTCACGCTCCTTGTATGAAACATTTCTTGCGGTCTTATCCGGCAGACGGTATTCGTCCTCAAATTTTATGCCCCATTTGAAAAACAGTTTCAGCTTGTTTATCATCGGATGAGTTCCCGTTTTCATAACGATAAACTGTCCTTTTGGCATGGACTTTAATTCGTCAACGGTCATAAGCGGTCTGCCTATCATCTGGAGCGATTGGCTTTTGTCCCTGCCATGTGAAACCGAACCGCTTAGTATCGTTTGTTCTCCGAGAGCTTTTGAAAGCACTTCTGCACTTTGACTGTTTGGAGCAAAGCCACCGAACACCGTCAGCTGAGTGTTGTCGGTTATTATCTCCATACCCTGTCTGCCGTAGTTCTGTTCAAGCTGTGCGAAGGACTGGATTATCGCAACTATGGATATTTTCCTTGAACGTCCTGCCGAAAACATTGATTCAGCTCCCTCTATTTTAGGAAAAGTTCCGAATTCATCACAATAAAACATAACCCTGTTTTTAAGCTTACCGCCGTTTTCATCGGCTATTACTAAAATCTCACGATACAGCTGCTGAATCAGAAGGCTGACCATAAAGTACTTGCTTGTGTCTTCTTCGGGAAGAACAATAAAAATCGCCGACCTTTCATTGCAGAACTTTTCTGCGTCCACCGCCGTGCCGAAACACAGCATTTGTTCAAGCTCCGAATCAAGAAAGCTGTTAAGCCTTGACAAAGCCGTACTCATTACCGACAGCATGGACTGGTCTGACGAATTAAGAGCAGCACCTGCAAGCCATTTTGCCTTGTGTTCGCTTGGCAGCTTGTCCATAAGCTTTGTGAAATACATTTTCGGCTTGGCTTTAGGGTCAGGCTGATACTTGGCAAGCAAGTCCTGTATCAGCTTGAACACAGACACGATATGCCTTTCGTTTTTGTCACCGAACTCAGCTAAAAGCAGGATAACAGAGGACAGAAGTCCTTCCGCTGCGTCGTAGAAAAAAGCGTTCTGACCATAGTTTCCGTCACCTCCGCCGATATTGATTATCGTCTTAGCCGTTATCTTTGCATACTTTTCCGCTTTTGCCTTTGCGGAAAGATTGGATTTGTCTTCAAGGTACATATCCATGTATTTATTCACAAGATGCAGGATATTGTTTTCATCGCTCCTTGTCGGGTTACGCAGATCAAGCACAGAAACATTGTAGCCATAGTACTTACTTGCGATTGTACCGTAGTTTCGGGCAACATCTCCCTTTGTATCCGTACTGATAAACGACATTCCGCTTGCGCAGGCAAGTTCGATGTTCGGATACAGGAAGTACGCTGTTTTTCCGACTCCGGCTGCACCTATCATCAGCGTGTGAACATCTCCGTCATCTACAAGAGCCACAGTCTTTTTACCGTGCGTCCGACAGCCTACAACCGTTCCTTGCACATTCGGCAGGTTCTGACCTTTTCTCCAAATCTCCGGCTCAAATGGCAGAGAGATAAAAGTACGCTTTATCTCAGATTTTGTCGCCCACCTCGCAGTTCCGTGCTGTCCGTTGCCGACCTTCTTTGCCTTTATTCCGTTAAGTGACTTGTTGTCCAAAAGTTCAACTATTACCATAAAAGCTATGAAAAGAATAACAAGTACGGCTATTATGAGCTTTTGTTTATCATTCAATTTTTCACTTCCAATCTAACATGATATTTTCTTCTTTCTGCTAATATCTTTCTTAGTTAGTTTGTTATCTTCAAGGTATTGCACTGTGACGCAGAGGATATCGCATTATCCAAATTCCATACAGGGTTCCGGCTCTGAAACAATGTCCGCCGATTCAATATGCTCCTGCACAGGAGCAGTTATTGTTTCCTCAACCGACATTCTTATAGCACTATCTGCAAGGCCATACAAAAGCTTTGCCGTATTTACAGACTGCTCACGGGTTCGGGCGGTCTGTTTCAGGTCACGCATAACCGCCTGAACACAGTCCTGCAAATTCCTTAGTTTCTGCGTCTTTCTGCCCTTATCTGTGTAGGGCTTGTAACTACCCTTGAGCTTGTTTTGGAGCCGTACAAATGCCTTACACTCGCTGTTTATCTGCTCGGTTTTGGACATGAAAAAAGCCGAGCCTGCAAGCGCATACTCGGCAAGATATTTGTATTGTCCGTTTTTAAATGTTGCATAAATCTGCGAGGTCAGCTTATCGGGTCGGCATCTTAAATACTTTAAGCTGTCAATTTGATGAAGATATTCTTCCTTCCGCTTGTGAGGAACAGCAGGCAGAGCTGCGACTCCGTTCTTTGCTTTCAGCACCTCGTTCCAGTCCTTGTACTTAGGAGCAAGTCTCTTTACATCGGTATATCCGTTCTCAGCAAGAATATCTTTTAAGCGGTCAACGGCTTCAATTCCGCCCTCATCATTATCCACGCACAGCATAATTTCAGATAGATGGGAATGATTCTTTAAAGCCGTTAAAACAGCGTTTTCATAAACTCCGTTCATTGCGATGTAGCTGTGCTTTTGCCAGTCCTGCGGGTAGAGGGTCAAGAAAGACATCATATCTATCGGAGCCTCAAACACGAACAGCTTTCCCGACTCGCCAAAGTGGGCAAAGCTGTATCTTGTGTCAGAACCCTCAATTGTTTGACGGAATGAGTTTCCAAAAGTGCTTGTTGACCTCTTGTGTGCCTGTCGTGGCACGCCGTTTTCGTCAAGTCCTACAAACACGGCATTGTGATGATCTTTATCCTCGTAAAGTGTATGTTGCTTTGCAAAATGAGTTATGACCTCGGGAGCAATAAACCGCTGTTTTATGAGGTAGGCATAAACTCTATGCATATCGCTGTTGGGTTCGGGAAGCCTGAATTCTTTCTTTTCCTCTTTTGCCGATACTTTCGGCGGACTGTGTGACAGCGGAGTCACTGTATGTCCTAACAGTTCCTGCACCGCCGTCTGAAAGTCCATGTCATAGAATTCCTGCATAAACTTTATCGCACCGCCGCCGATCTGATTTTTGTGGTCGAACCAGGTCGAGCCGTGGATAGTTATGCTGTCATGCTTTCCCGAACCGTCATAGTATATGAGCTTATGCTCTCTGCCCGCACGTTCAAGCTTTTCTCCTCTCATTCTGAGAAACTGCTCAAGGTCTACGCTGTTGGCAAGGTTTTTTTGTTCGTCTGTGAATGGGATATAGGGCATTGTATCACCTTCTGTCGTTAATACTTCACATTCTCCGCAAACATACCCATCAACTGCGAAAAACTCTGCCTTTCCATCATATCAGAGCTGAGAAATGCGCCTGACACCACGGTCAGCTTGTTTTCATTCAGCACAGCATAGGTTTCCGTGTACCCGAACTGAGAAGCCATGCCGTCGGTTTTCTGTATTGATCCGTAATGCTGAAATTTTCCCTTTGAAACAACGGAATTAACCATGCGATAATCGGACACAAAATCGTCCTCGGTAATACCGTTCATCTGTGCGGTGGTCTGACCGTAATAGTAATCGCCGAAGTTTTCAAGGATATATTCCATGTCGTAATCAAGTTGAGCCTGCGACAGATCTATGCACAGAACCTCAATAGTACCTCCGCCGCTTTTGCCTTTGATGGATATTCTCTGCACCTCGTTTGAATCGTCTTTTGCAGATTCAAAGGTGCAGTTTTTCATTGCCTCAGTAACGATGCCCGAAACGTCAGCAAAGCTGATATTTGAGTCGAAAAACTCAGCAATAAAAGTATCCGACTTCACCTGCTCTTCATCAACATTACTTTCAGCCTCCGAAGAGGCATCCGAGTCGGGTATGGACTCGGATGTTGCGGTAGTAATAGTTGTAGTTTCCGTCCGCGTCTGTGCAGGCGGAGAGATTGTTCCGCAGGCGGTCATTGTTAATGCCAATACGGCTGATAATGCCGTTATGATCTTTGTTTTCATCTTCTTTTCCACCTCCGTTTAAATGCTGACTACCGTCCAGATGTACAGCGGACAGGTCAGGGAAAAGATAAGACAGCCGAAAAGTATGGCTATGGGCGTCCACTCGAACTGTCCGTGCTTGCGGTAGTCGAGGTAGGCAGTACCTATCTTGACAAACAGCAGTATTGCAAGAATTACGTCTATCACAGGAAAAACAACGTTTTCCACCACAGATTTTATCTGAGATTTTGCAGTTGTCCATGTGCTTGTTACAGCACCTGCCACATCGCCTGTATCTGCATATACCGTAGTCGTCAGCATTGCCGCAAAGCACATTGCACTTGCTGCAGCTGCGATCAGCTTCTTTTTAGTTTTCATTTCACATCCATCCTTTCGTCATTCTTTATTGTTCTTTTTTCGTATAAACATGCCGGCGATCATCAGAAGAACACCTGATATGAGAAAAACAACAGCACTATTACCTGCCGATACACCTGTGTGAGGAGTCTCTGTCGGCGGAGTTTCAGGCTTTTCGGGAACAGGCGTATGCTCGTCATACATAACGACCTTGGTCATGCTTCCGTCGGCATTTACAGTAAACTTGATCTCATTTGCTATCTCATAGCCCTCGGGAGCCATAGTTTCTTTCAGAGTGTATTCCTTGCCTGCAATAAGCTTTCCTTCGATGAAATGCGGTTTGCTTGCGGAAACCCATTCCTCAACGATATTTCCGTTCTCGTCAATTATCTGAAGCATTGCGCTGGGCAATTCTTTTCCGTTTGTAATGTCCTGCTTTGAAATCATTACCTTGGTCGTATCATCCTGCATGATGACAATATCAACAATTCCGTTTTCCGATACTGTAAACTCAACATCGTTAGCAATTACATATCCGTCAGGAGCAGCAGTTTCATGAAGTATATACTTAGCTCCTGCCACGAGAATTCCTTCAATGCAATGAGGCTCGTTTGTGGAGATCCACTCTTCAACGATATTACCGTTCTCGTCAATTATCTGAAGTGTAGCTCCTGGAAGTTCTTTTCCGTTTGTAATGTCCTGCTTTGATATCATAACCTTGGTCGTATCATCCTGCATAACGAAGACATCGACCGTTCCATTTTCTGAGGCCGTAAACTCAACATCATTAGCAATTACATAACCGTTTGGAGCATACGTTTCGTGAAGTGTGTACTTCTTGCCTGCAA
>JBJERD010000229.1:0-14284 GCA_051882095.1 Oscillospiraceae bacterium | reverse complement strand
ATATATCGTATCCTCAATGAAAAGGGAGAAAACAGGAGTCTCGCCCGACATTATTTTCATGGCGAGACCCTCCACCACCGCAGTTTTTCCCACTCCTGCCTCACCCACAAGACAGGGGTTATTTTTTGTCCTGCGGCAGAGTATTTCCATAATGCGCCTTGTTTCGTCCTCCCGTGCGATAACAGGGTCGAAGCTGCGGCAGGCAGTCTGACTTGTCAGCTCTCTGCCGTACTTTTCAAGATGCTTCAGCCTGACGTAATTCTGCTCCATAAACATAGTCCGACCGTTGCCTGCGGCTGTGCAGTCGGAGTACATTTTAGTAAGACTGCATCCCAGCGCCCGAAGAATCTCCGCACCGCAGGCGTCCGACTGCCGCAGCATAAGCGCAAGAATGTATTCAGAACCTGTCTGCTTAGCGCCGAAGCTTTCGCTGAGAGTGCAGGCGCCCTTTAAAATATTCACCGCCGCAGGGGTAAAATCGTTCTGATTAAGCCTGCAAGGCGTACCTCTGCCCACAATGCTTTCAAGCTGCCGCTCCACCTTATCCTTAGTGACGGAATGTCTGAGCAGCACAGCGCAGGCGGTAGAAGTACCCTCTTCAAGCATCGAAAGCAAAAGATGCTCCGAGCCGATATAGGTGTGACCCCAGCTGCCTGCGCAGGCGGCAGCGCCTCTTATGATATCCCTTGATTTTTTGGTAAACCTGTCGATCTCAAAGCTAAAGCTTCCCGTTCCCATAAAAAAATCTCCTTTCGCCGACTGTATTACGACCAAAGTCCGCATAGCTTTCCATAAAAGCATTGACCTTGCGGCGCCTGTTTAATCAGCCGACCAATAAAACTGCTCCACATTAACTATGGTATGCAGAGGACAAATTTAGCTTTCCGAAAAATTTTGTAACACAATTTTCGCCGCAACATAAACTGTAATATAAAGCGACGGCGGAGCGGAAAGCTCACCGGGGCTTTATAAAAATCATAATAAAGGAGAATGTTTTATGAACGGTTGTGGCGGATGCTGGTGGATCATTATCCTTATACTCATTATTGCTTGCTGCTGCGGAAACGGCTTTGGCTGGGGCGGCGGATGCAACGGCGGCTGCGGTTGTGAAAACAACTGTGGATGCTGCTAATTAGCCACTGAAAAAGAGCTGCTCAATGAGAGCGGCTCTTTTTTGCATATACCCACAAAACGGGGAAAGCTCGCCGGTGCAGGGCGGCGTTAGCCCTGCCGAGGTTCTTAGGGCGAGCAGCCCTAAGCAGGGTATGGGACAGAGTCCCATTCGGCGCAGCCGACCCAGGCACTGCGCAAAAGCGAAATAGAACCAATACTTTTCCCACTCCAACAAAACGATAATAGAACAAAAACCGCAGTGCCGAAGAACCAATCCTCCCCCACAAACAGGAAGAAGAGCAAAGTCTTCTGCGAAGACTTGGCGATTTTTCCGTCTCAAGAAGCAGGAACCGTGGGCGAAAATGTAGGGGTCGATGCCCACATCGACCCGTTCACCGCCGCATTTTCGTGCATTGCGATATCAACGCTTTGCAAGATTAGCGGACAAGCACAAACGGGCGAACACAAACGGACGAACACAAACGTGCGAACACAGTTCGCCCCTACAGACCAAAACCCCCACCGTGAACGAATCATACCAACATCGCCCCGTCCCATTTAAATACGGGCTGTCGAGGACGCCAGCCCCTGCATATTAAATGTTCGGCGTTGATGTGTAGGGGACGGCGTCCTCGACGTCCCTTGTTTGGGCGTAAAACTAACGGTTGTTTGCCGTCTGTCGGTCGGACGAAAATAATTCTGTAGGGTCAATGCTGCAACGACCATATATGGTGGTCTCCCATTCTGTAGGGGCGAACTTTGTTCGCCCGTTTGTCCTCGCCTGTTTGTTCTCCCCGTTTGTCCTCGCCCGTATGTTTCCGCCCATTCATATCCGCCCGTATGCATCCGCCCGTTACCCAATAAATCTTCTGATATGTCCTCCGAAAATGTACCGCTAAACGTGTGGATATAGGCATCGCCCCCGACATTTTTCGCCCCCAGTTCCTTCTTCTCGGGACGGAAAATTCACTCGTCTTCTGCGAAGACTCGCTCTTTTCCTGTTTGATATGAGCGAAAGTTTCTTCGGCACTGCGGTTTGTGTTCTGTTATGGGTTCTTGATTGGCGCAGGGTCTGATTCTATTTTGGTTTTGCGCAGTGCCTTTGTCGGCTGCGCCGAATGGGACTCTGTCCCATACCCTGCTTAGGGCTGCTCGCCCCCTTGACCCCTCGGCAGGGCTAACGCCGCCCTGCACCGGCGAGTGTCTGCGACGCTTTTTCTTTGTGGTTTTTGCACAGTTTTATTTTTCTCTTTTTATGCAACATTCTGATTTATATTTTAATTTTTAAATTTTTCATTCATAGTTGCACGTTGGCGTACAACTTTTACCCCTTTTCTCGCTATTAGTGAAAGGGTTTTTCTCTTATCACTATTACGAAAGGATTTGATATTTTGAAAAGTATCGACATCAAAGAGTTCGCTCTCAGCTTCTTCAAGTACCGCAACGCCGAGGAAGCTGCTATCCACGCAGGCGTTAACCCCCTCCGTGCCAAGGCGGACGGTCTTAAACTCCGCTTCGACCGCCGTGTCCGCCGTCAGCTGGCTGCTCTGCAAAAGGTCGCCGCCGCCGAGGAATGTGACGTGCGCTCAGGTCTTGAACGCCTCGCTTATGGCAGAGTCAACGACGCTGCCGCTCTCGCTTTCTGCGAAGAGGTCACCCCTCATATGCTTGCGCAGGCTGACCTGTTCAACGTTTCCGAGATAAAAAGAGTCAAGGGCGGCGGCGTTGAGATAAAGTTCTTCGACCGCCAGAAGGCTCTCGAAAAGCTGGACGAGCTTAACGCTCAGCAAAAAGCCGACAGCAAGGCGAAAAATCTTGTGGAGGCTATTTACGGCTCTCAGCCTCAGCAGGTGGAAAGCGACTCTCCTCTGGAGGGTGAGCAGTAATGGCAAAATCAGACACCGTTACATGGCAGGACTTTTCACCTAAGCAGAAAATGGTGTTCAACTGGTGGCGCAACAAAGACTCTCGCAGCAAGGACGGCATCATCTGCGACGGCGCCGTCAGGTCGGGCAAGACCTTTTGTATGTCAATGTCATTTGTGGTATGGGCTTGCTCGACCTTCAAAGACTGCGATTTCGCCATCTGCGGAAAAACCATCACCTCCGTCCGCCGCAATCTCATCGCCCCCATGATATCCCACTCCCGTGAATGGGGCTTTCAGATAAAGGACTTCCCTTCCAAGAACTATGTTGAGATAGCCGTTGGCAGCTCGGTCAACCGTTTTCACATTTTCGGCGGCAAGGACGAAAGCTCCGCTGCGCTGATACAAGGCATGACCCTCTGCGGAATACTGCTTGACGAGGTGGCTCTTATGCCCCGAAGCTTCGCCGAACAGGCTGTGGCAAGATGCTCGGTGAAAGGCTCCAAGCTGTGGTTCAACTGCAATCCCGAAAATCAGTTCCACTGGTTCAAAAAGGACTGGATAGACAAGGCGGCGGAGAAAAATCTCATCTATCTCCACTTTGCGCTGGAGGACAACCCCTCCCTCACCCCCGAAATAATCAAGCGGTACAAAACTCTCTATTCGGGCGCATTTTATCAGCGGTTCGTCCTCGGCAGCTGGACAAGCACTCAGGGCAGCGTTTATTCCATGTTCGACCCCAAGCTGCATACCGTGGATACGCTGCCGGACAGCTTTTCACGGTTTGCGGTAAGCTGCGACTACGGCACGGTAAACCCCTCCAGCTTCGGACTGTGGGGACTTAGCGGCGGCGTGTGGTACAGAATTTCCGAATACTACTACGACTCTCGCAAGCAAGGAGCGCAGCGCACCGACGAGGAGCATTACGCCGCTCTGGAAAGACTTTGCGCAGGCAGAAAGATAGAAACCGTGGTCTGCGACCCGTCGGCAGCGTCGTTTATCGAATGTATCCGCCGCCACGGAAAATTCCCCGTCGCACCTGCCAAAAACGACGTACTATCGGGAATACGCAGAGTAAGCGACGCTATCACAGGCGGAAAAATAAAGATATACAGCGGCTGCAAAGACGCAATAAGAGAATTTTCCGCCTACCGCTGGGATAAAAGCGTGGGAGTTGACTGCCCCGTCAAGGAAAACGACCACGCAATGGACGATATCAGATATTTCGTCACCCATTTCCTCAAAGAAAGCTGCGACCCGTTTTTCGTAATGTCGCTGAACAGAAATTAGCATAGGAAAGGAAGGACTTCAATTTGAAACTATTCTCAGGAAGAAGAAAAACAGGCGGCAAATCGGGAGCTTTCACCGCCGACAGACCCGTTTTCAGGATCGCTCCCTCATACAATACCTTTGAAACGGAATTTTACGAAACTCTGCGAGCCGAGGTGCCTATACTTGACGCTTGCTTCGGAAAAATAGTCAGACTCACGACCGATTTCAGGCTTACCTGCCAAGACAAAAAAGCGCAGAAGCTGCTTGACCGATTTTCACGAACTGTTCCCGTGGGAATTTCGGGCAGCTCGCTGGGCGGATTTGCCGACCTTTATCTCGATACCCTGCTGACCTACGGCAAGGCGGTGGGTGAAATTGCCATCGACCCAAAGCGCAGAAAAATCAAAGGACTTTGCATAGCCGACCCCACACTTTTCAGGATCGAGCAGGGCAAAAACCCCCTTGATATGAAGTTTGTCGAAAATCTCACAGGCGAGGAGATAAAGCTTGCGCACCCCGAAAGAGTGTTCTATACCGCCCTTAACCCCTCGATAAAGCACCCCGACGGCGTGTCGATATTGCGAGGAATACCTGCGCTCAGTAACGTTCTTATGCGTATCTACGAGTGTATCGGGCAGAATTTCGACCGAGTGGGAAACGTCCGCTACGCCGTGACCTATAAGCCATCGGACGACCCGGGCGATAAAGCCTTTGCCAAAGAAAGAGCGCTGGAGATCGCCAAGGAGTGGAGCGACGGAATGAGCAGCGCACACGGCGGCACAGTAAAGGACTTCGTGGCGGTGGGAGACGTGGATATCAAAGTAATCGGCGCAGATAATCAGATGATCGACACCGAAATACCTGTAAGACAGCTGCTGGAGCAGATGATATCAAAGCTGTCCATACCACCGTTTCTGTTGGGACTGAATTGGTCGAGTACCGAAAGAATGTCGTCGCAGCAGGCGGATATACTCACCAGCGAGCTGGAGTATTACCGGCGTTTGTTGACACCGGTGCTGATGAAGATAGGCAGCGCATTTTTGCAGATAAGCGGATTTGATTGCGAGTGTGAAGTAGAGTGGGCGAATATCAATTTGCAGGATGAGGAGTCATTGGCAAGAGCGAGACTCTATAATGCGCAGGCAGAGCAAATCGAAAAAGCAGAACCGCCAAAAGAAGCGTCGCAGACACCCGCCGGTGCAGGGCGGCGTTAGCCCTGCCGAGGTTCTTAGGGCGAGGAGCCCTAAGCAGGGTATGGGACAGAGTCCCATTCGGCGTAGCCGACAAGGCACTGCGCAAAAGAAAAATAGAACCATAAACCTTCGCCAATCAAGAACCCATAATAGAACTACAAAGCGCAGTGCCGAAAAAACTTTCGCTCATATCAAACAGGAAAAGAGCGAGTCTTCGCAGAAGACGAGCGAATTTTCCGTCCCAAGAAGCAAAAACTAGGGGCGGAAAATGTAGGGGTCGATTCCCACATCGACCCGTTTAGCGGCGCATTGTCGGACGAACAGCCAATCAACGTGCGACAACAAACGGGCGAACACGAAAAAACGGGCGACAACAAATAGGCGAACACGAAAAAACGGGCGAGGACAAGCGGGCGAACAAAGTTCGCCCCTACAGAACGATACCCCAACATTTTATTCAGAAACGCTATTCATTAAAAATGTAGGGGCAACTTCGTTCGCCCGTTGACACAGAGCGCAAAACCACCATGTAGTAACAACACCCACATCAGCCCGTTTAGCGGCGCATTTTCGGACGAACAGCCAATCAACGGGCTGTCGAGGACGCCAGCCCCTACATATTTGCGCAGCGAACACAAACGGGCGAACAAAGTTCGCCCCTACAGATGAGAGACAACCCGTTCAACAACATGGAAACGCAAAACATGCCTGTGCCGCACCGTTTCGATATGGCGAATAATCCTGCGAATTGATCGTGAAATGTAATCAGACAATCGGAAAATGTAGGAGCGAAACCACATCAGCCCGTTTCCCGTACATTTCCGCACAACACAACCGCCCTCATCAGGGCGAAAACCAAAAGAAAGGAATGATGAGATTGGAGAATGATTTTGTTCTCAATGACGAAATGCTGGAGAAAATAAATCGGTTTACAAGAGCTAAGGTCACAGCCGAGCAGGTCTATACCTTCCCCGTTACCTTGTGCGATAACGAGGTGGATAGGGACGGCGAAAGATTTTCCGTGAACGCCCTCGAAAAGCTTTCCGACCTTTTTATCGGTAAAACCGGTATCTTCGACCACGACCCAAAGGGCGAAAAACAAACCGCACGAATATTCGACTGCCAAGTCAAATGCGATCAGACACGAACCACAAGCGCAGGCGAAACTTATACCTTCCTCGCCGCTAAAGCCTATATGATGCGTACTGCGAAAAATGCCGACCTTATCGCCGAGATAGACGGCGGAATCAAAAAGGAGGTCTCGGTAAGCTGCACTGTGAAATCAAAAATCTGCTCAGTTTGCGTAGCGGATCAGAATACCGACCCCTGCGGTCATATCAAGGGCAATTACTACGGCGGAAAAATCTGCTCGAATATTCTGGACGACCCCACTGATGCCTATGAGTGGTCCTTTGTCGCCGTCCCTGCTCAGATAAACGCAGGCGTGACTAAAAAATATTCCGATAAGAATAACCACAGCGAGGAAATCAAGGCCCTCGAAAAACAGCTCTCTTTGCAGTCGGTGCGTAACGAAAAAGCCTGTCGGCTGCTTAAACGTGAGATAATCTCGCTTAGCTTTCTCTGCCGACCTATAATGGCGGTGGAAACGGTAAAAACACTTACCGAAAAAATGAGCTTTGAACAGCTTGAAGAGCTGTACTTAACGCTGAAAAATCAGGCGCAAACGTCAAACGACAGCGATTTTCAGCTTGAAAACCATTCAGAAAAGTCCTCCGCAGATAAAAGATCTCAGGACTTCAACCACTTTAAACTGGGCTGATAAAGCCACATTTTATTAAAGGAGAAATGATATATGTATAATTCAATCAAACTCGAAAAAGGACTCTATTCAATCACAGGCAAGACCTTCACACAGGCACTCACGCAGCTGGACCCCGACGAAAACTACGCAAATACCGAGTTTTCTGGTCTGGACGCATTTGAAAGACAGCTGAAAAGATTTGATATCAAGGTTTCGGGCGAAAATTCCGACAGAGTTGAAAAGTTCTTCGCTTCAACCGATTCTGCCGTGCTTTTCCCCGAATATGTCCGCAGAACAGTCAGACAGGGCATGGAGGAGGCTTCCATTCTCCCACAGGTCATCGCCGCAACCTCCTATACCGACTCTATCGACTTCAGAGGTATGACCGTAACAGTCAACGGAACTACCGCAGGTGTCGCTCAGGGAGGGACAATCCCCTCAACCACCGTCAAGCTGGCAACAAGCGCAAAGGCTCTCACAAAATTCGCCCGTAAGCTTTCGTGTACATATGAATCAATCAGAAAACAGCGCCTTGAAGCATTCGGCGTGGTGCTTAAAAGCCTGGGCGCAAACATCGCAAAGGCAGTCAACGAAGCCTGCATGACCGAGCTTTCAAGCGGAATTTCGGCTTCTTCCATTTCGGGAGCAGCACTTGCCTATTCAGACCTTGCAGCATTCTGGGCATCAATGAAGGATTGCGACATGACAACAATGGTGTGCAGCCCCGAGGTAATGGCGCAGATCTTGGCGCTTGATGAGATGAAATATTGCGTTTCGGACTATATGACAAGCGGCATGGTGAAAACTCCGTACGGCGTGACGATCGTAAAGTGTTCTTCTCTGGCGGACAGCAAGATCATCGGCGTGGATAAGAATTGTGCAGCGGAAATGATCTACGGAACGGACGTGGTGGTGGATTTTGATAAGCTCATCACAACACAGTGCGACGAAATAGCTTGTTCGATCATGGTGGGATTTTCGAGAATAACCGCCGAAGCCGTAAAGGTCCTCAACGCAGCTAAGTAAGCAAAGCATAGCAGCGCACTGCCAAAAATTCGCCGGTGCAGGGCGGCGTTAGCCCTGCCGAGGACGGGGCGAGTAGCCCAGCGGGTCAAGGGCAGAGCCCTTGCGGAGTTTGAGGCAGAGCCTCAATCGGCGAAGCCGACCGGCACTGCACAAAACCAAACCAAAACCAAAAACTATCGCCTAACAAAAAACCATATCAGAACAAAAAACGCAGTGCCGAAAAAACTTCCGCCCATAACCAACAGGAAAAGAGCAAAGTCTTCAAAGAAGACTTTGCGATTTTTCCGTACCAAGCAGCAGAAACAAGGGGCGGCAAAAGTAACACGCACACACATTTATTACCGAAAGAAGGTGCAACCATGAATAACGAAAATATAAAAATGCTTTTTTGTAGAATAACAGGCACGAATGTGGATAAATTCCCCTATTCCGACCTGATAGAAAAAGCCGCCGTGTCGGTGGAGGAAAGATTGTCAAGAGAACCTTCCTCCCAAATCGAAATTTCACGGTGCGAGTACGCAGCAGCAGCCCAGGCAGTCTATGAGTACGCCATTGAGAAAAGCCTTTCGGACAGAATTTTGCTCACCGAAAACGGCGCCGCTTATACCGAAAAGTCGCAGCAGACGGTAAATTCCGCCTACCGGTTCAGAAACGCCGCCTTTTCGGCGCTTAAAGATATGGCTAAGGACGACGGCTTCCTTTTTATGCTGTGCTGATATTGTTTTGAAAGGATGTTTTTATTGAATAAGCTTGTAAAAATGATGGTGGAGCAGGCAGCTTTTGCAGGCGGTCTTGCGCTGACCGAAGACCTCCACAATACCGATGTTATGTCTGATAATGTGACATATTTCTGCGTGCCGTCGGTGAAAAATGTTGAGTTCTCTCCACGAATCAGGTCTGCCGACGGAGAGCAGTTCGCCGTGGAGTGCAGATTTTCTCTGGGGCTGAAAATTTTTGGCGCTCGCTGCGGATTTTCAGATCTTGCCGAGCTTGAACGAAGGATCACCGACGTGGTGAGCTTTATCGGTCTTTCCGCCAACTGCGTTGCTTCAAAGCTTGAACGCAGACAGATAGTTCGCAGCGATATCTGCGGTCGGCTCACAGGCGAGATATTCGCCCAACTTATTATTCTCTGCTGCGGTGAGGAGGACGAAAATGGAACTTATCAGTCTTGAAAGTATCCCCGTTACTGTTGACGGACGCTCTTTTTTTATGAGCAGCGCCGTGTTTTCAGCCGAAACTCAGCTTTCGGAGGTTGCGCTTGTTAACGCTCAGGTCAGCCGCACAGTTACAGGCTCTCAGCCCTGTCAGGTCACGCTGGAGGGCAAGATACTCCCCTGCGACCGAAGCTTTTTTAAAAGCCTTGTCGCCGACTGCGCAGGCAAGGTGCTGTCTTCTGTGACGGTCGGCGGCGACGAGTATTCGGACATGGTAATGGTCAGAGGCAGCTGCACTTTTTCCGACAACAGCTTTGTTGGCAAGTGCGTGCTGGTGCTCAGAAAGCTTTAAGGGGGGAGTTTTTATGGCTTCAGACAGCTATTTTATTATCCACGGCAGCGGATTTTACACCTGCCGTGAGGTGGTGTCGATCTACTTCAACAAGGAGCGGTACTCCCCTTTTACCTTTGTCAGCGGCAAGTTTTTCAGCGACCAACAGCTGGAGGACGCTTTCGAGGTGATGTGCTACATTGAAAACAAGTTAGTCCACCACGGTCTTCTGGAAACGGTGGAGAGAAAATTCGTGGGCGGGCGGTGGCTAATTTCTTTCAGGTCACGAAGCTACACGCTGCTGCTGGCTCAGAACGAACCTGTGCCGGGAATGAACTACAATGTTGACCTTACCGCTCTCAGCGAGATAAACACGGCTATACCAAATGTCAGCTTTGAAAGCGGCACTCAGCAGGTCAACTACATTTTCGTCAAGGAGAAAAGCACCATATGGGATGCGATCTGCGCTTACGGAATGAAGGCTTACAAGCTTTTGCCTTATATTTCGGGCACAAACACGGTGATGATAACTCCTGTGACAAAGCAGAACCGCATTTACACGGGCATGAAGATAACAGGCGGCGGAGTGAAATGCGACAGGCGGAATATGCTTTCGCAGGTTTTCATGGCGGACGTTGACGGCGAATACTCGGCGGCAAGCGAAAACCTGACCGCAGGCTCTCTAAACATTGTGAGGAGGAAATACTATCCTCTGGACAGGCAATGGCTTGCCGAGCCGGAAACGGGTCTTGAAATGAAGCTTATCATGTCGTCCAAGGGTCACAGGCAGAGTTTTTTCACCTATCTTGGATTTATGGGCGAGGATCTGTTCGACCGTGCGACGCTTGTCAGCGGAATACTTGATTTACAGAGTCAGGTGATCTCACGGATAGAGGTAAATGTTCACGGTGGGCAGGTATTCACCACTCTTTATCTTTACGAAGACGGCATTGTCACGCAGGAATGATTTTCGGTCACACCGGAAAGCAAGATGCAAGATATCAGCTGCTTGGCTTATCGAAATAGCAGCGGATATTAATGATCAGCGTCACTGGGGTGAGGGTGTTCCTATGTTTTCTGCCCTGGCGTCTACTTCTTGGGACGGAAAAATCGCTCGTCTTCTGCGAAGACTCGCTCTTTTCCTATTTGTGGGGGGCGAAAGTTTTTTCGGCACTGCGGTTTTGTGGGTTTTGATAGGTCTGAGGAAGGCGAGAGTTTCTGCTTTTTTTCTTTCGTTTACGCAGTGCCTTGGTCGGCTGCGCCGATTGAGGCTCTGCCTCCAAGTCTTACGAGCTTGTCGAGGAAGACTTTTTCCGCAATGGGGCTGCTCGCCCCCTTGACCCCTCGGCAGGGCTAACGCCGCCCTGCACCGGCGAATTTTCGCAGTTTTTGTAGGTGTGCTATTATAAAAAAAGCGGCTGAGAAAATTCTCAGTCGCTTTGATTTTTTTACACTACTGCGCCATTATTTGGTCTTTCGGGTTTTGGCTGTTTCTTCTTTTTCTTTTTGGAATCAGTATGCTTCTTTACACCGTTCTTTTTCTCGGCGTGCTTCTGCCACATTACCCAGAGGGTTGGTGCGATACAGTTTGACGAATACACGCCGGCGAGCATTCCGATGATAAGCGGGAACGCAAAGCTGATTATTGACGTTATTCCGCAGATAAGGCAGACGACACATACTGTTGCCATTGCAAGCACTGTTGTTACGGTCGTATGTATTGAACGTCCCATTGTCTGGGTTATGGACATATTTACAAGCTCCTCAAGTGAAAGCTTATTGCCGTGGAGCTTACGGTTTTCACGAATTCTGTCGTATACGATGATCGTTGCGTTGATCGAATATCCGAGAATTGTAAGCAGCACTGCCATGAAGTTTGCGTTGATGTCGAAACGGCAGATGATAAAGCAGCCGAAGACCATACACATATCGTGGAGCAGAGCTACTACCGAGAAGCAGCCTGCTGAAAGTCCGCCGATCTTCTTAAATCTGAAGCCGATATAGATGATAGTGATTATCGCTGCGAATGCGCAGGCTACAAGGCACTTGAAGAAGAATTCGGTACCGTTTGAAGCTGCTACGTCGTTTGACTCCAGAAGCTCTACCTTATTGTCGGAGAAATTCTCCTGCATTGCGGTTTTAAGGGTATCCTGCTTTTCGTTGCTTATGCCCTCCTTTGAGGAGAAGGACAGCTTGATAGTTGTATCATCGGAGGAGAAATTCTCGCCCTTTGTTACGATACAGCTTTCGCCGATCGAATCGCTGACGGTCTTTTCCACTGCTGCGGTGTCGATATCGCCCTCATAGGTATAGGTGATGATAGTACCGCCCTTGAATTCGAGAGCTACATTAAGTCCGATAACTACTGCGATAACTGCGAAAAGTGCGATAAGTCCGCAGGAGATTGAATAGAATATCTTACGGTGTGAGAAGACGTTAAGCGACTTTTTGCTCTTTTCGTTGACCTTTGCCAGCTTTTCGTCGTCATCGGGAACGCCGTAGAATTTTCTGTTCTTGAAGCACTTGAATTTTGAAAGGGAGGACAGCATAAGTCTGGAGCAGAAAATTCCGAACACGAAGTTGAGAATGATACCTACAAGCAGGGTATAGCCCAGCGAATAGATAGTTCCTGCCGTTGCTGCGCCGAACATGAAGAATATTGGTTTAAGCAGAGTTCCGAACAGGCTGTCGGTTGGTCCGAATGCGCCCATAAGGATAACTGCTACGAAAACTACTGTGATATTTCCGTCGAAAACTGCGCTCCACGCACGCTTATAGCCAAGCTCGATAGCGCCGTTTAAGGTCTTGCCGTTTCTCAGCTCCTCCTTGATACGCTCGGCGGTGATAACGTTGGCGTCAACGCCCATGCCGACTGCAAGTATGATACCTGCGATACCGGGGATAGTGAGGGTAAAGCTGTCGATATTTCCGAAGAAGCCTGAAATGCAGGCGATAGAGCCTATTACCTGACCGATAAGAGCTATTGAAGCCACAAAGCCGGGCAGCTTATAGACAATTATCATATAGATAGCGATTATTCCGAATGCGATAACGCCTGCAAGAAGCATTGCGTTTCTTGCGCCTTCTCCCAGGGTTGCGGAGATGATATTTGTGCTTGTTGTTTCAAGCTTAAATGGCAGCGAGCCTGCGTTTATCTTATCAGCCAGCGCCTTTGCAGAATCATATGTAAAGTTGCCCGTGATCTGAGCCTTGCCGTCAGTGATAGCGCTCTGAACGTTTGGTGCGGAGATCTGATCCTCGTCCATCCAGATAGATATCTGACCTGTGCCTGCAAGCTCTCTTGTAGCTTCGGCGAACTTTGTTGTTCCCTCGCTGTTGAGCTCAAGGCTTACGCAATACTCGATCTGATTTGTATCGGGGTCCTGGAACTGCTGAGCCTCGGCTTTTTTGACGTCGGTACCTGTAAGCACCTCTTCGCCGTCTATCTCAGTTCCCTTACGGAAGGTAAGGATAGCGGTCTCGCCAAGCTCTGACACAGCTGCTTCGGGGTCGAAATTCTCCTCGCCTGCCTGCCACGGGAAGGATACCATTACTCTTCCCTTGCTGTAGTCCACATACACCTCGCTGTCGGTGATGTTAAGACTTACCAGACGCTGTTCGATTACAGCCTTTGCGGCGTCCATTTCGGTCTCGGAAGCTTCATAGCCGTCTGCCGGTTCAAAAGTGGCGTTAACGCCGCCCTGGATATCTATTCCCCAGCGGATCTCGTCCGCTCCCTTGATATACGTTGTTTTGATATCACCGTACTGAGTATGTATTCCCGCAAAGGTCAGATAGCCCAGACCGAGAATACAAAGCAGGACGATAAAAAACACGGGTTTCTTAACTCGTCGCACGATAGTTCCTCCTAGATTTTTATTAATATGTCCTTTCACGGCGAAAAGACACACACATTCACTTTATAATTATAGTGCTTTTTTGCACAAAAGTCAATAGTTTTTTAAAAATTGCATAAAAAATGACGGCTGTTACGCCGTCATTTTTTACGCTTCAGGAGCGGTTATTTTTTCTTTCTTCTGCCTGTGAACAATGCCAGTGTGCAGAAGCCTACCGCTGCGAATGCCGAGCCTGCGTATGCGCCTGTATGCGGCGTATCGTCGTCGGGCTTGGGAGCGGTGGTTGTGGTAGTTACGGAAGTTGTCGTAACCGCCGATGTTGTTGCTGCCGATGTGGTAGTCGTCGTTTCGGCAGAGGTTGTTGTTTCTTCCGGAGTTGTTGTTTCAACCGGTGTTGTGGTCTCCTCGGGAGTTGTTGTTTCCTCGGGAGTTGTAGTCTCGACCGGTGTTGTTGTTACTTCGGGAGTTGTTACCGGTTCGCTTTCCGGCGTTGTTGCCGGTGTGCTTACAGGTGTTGTTACCGGTTCGCTTTCCGGTGTGGTTGCCGGAGTGCTTACAGGTGTACTTGCAGGTGTGCTAGCAGGTGTACTTGCCGGTGTACTTGCAGGTGTGGTTGCCGGGGTGCTTACAGGTGTACTTGCAGGGGTACTTGCCGGTGTACTTGCAGGAGTACTTACTGGAGTACTTGCCGGTGTGCTAGCAGGTGTAC
>JBJERD010000228.1:0-14290 GCA_051882095.1 Oscillospiraceae bacterium | reverse complement strand
CAGCAGGAGAAAAATCCTCTTGTTATAGTTAACGGTATTCTTATTGACGGCACTGCCGCTTCCGGAAATGTTACGATCCCTAATAGCGTTACAAGCATTGGAAATTATGCGTTTGAGAACTGCACAAGCCTCACAAGCATAACGATTCCAAACGGCGTTACAAGCATTGGAAGCGGTGCGTTTTTTGGCTGCGCAAACCTTAAAAGCATAACGATTCCCAACAGCGTTACAAGCATTGGATATTATGCGTTTCAGGACTGCACAAGTCTTACAAGCATAACGATTCCAAACAACGTTACAAGCATTGGAGATTATACGTTTTATAACTGCACAAGCCTTACAAGCATAACGATTCCAAACAGTGTTACAAGCATTGGAGGTTTTGCGTTTTATAACTGCACAAGCCTTACAAGCGTAACGATTCCAAACAGTGTTACAAGCATTGGAGGATTTGCGTTTAAATGCTGCGAAAGCCTTACAAGCATAACGATACCAAACAGTGTTGCAAGCATTGGAGATTATGCGTTTGATGACACACCATGGCTTAAAGCACAGCAGGAGAAAAATCCTCTTGTTATAGTTAACGGTATTCTTATTGACGGCACTGTCGCTTCGGGAGATGTTGTTATTCCGAATAGTGTTACAAGCATTGGAGAGTCTGCGTTTTATGAATGCAAAAACCTTACAGGCATAACGATTCCAAACAGCGTTACAACTATTGGATATAATGCGTTTAATTACTGCACAAACCTTTCAAACATAACGATGTCAAACAGCGTTACAACTATTGGTGTGGGTGCTTTTGAGTTTTGTATGAGAATTACCGATGTATACTACTCCGGCTCAGAAGCAGAGTGGAACAACATTGATATTCGTGATTATAATGATGATCTGACCGATGCCACCATTCACTACAATTATGGCAAAACCGTTACAGTCCCCGACGCCAAAATCAGCCAGTCCTACACCAGCACAGGCACAAGCATTACTGTTAACTGGGGCAAGCTTGACGGCGTAACAGGCTACATCGTGTATAGGTATGACGGCATAAACAAAAAATGGATAAAAGTTAAGACGATAACAAACGCAAGCACAACTTCGGCAACGATTTCGGGCTTTACCCCCGGCTCTGTGATAAAGTTCAAGGTAAACGCTTACATAACCGACGGCGGTAAAACATATTACGGCAAGACAAATGATTTCCTCTATGCCGCAGCTCTTGGCGATGCAAAGATAAGCACCGATTATTCAAGCACAGGCACAGCCTTCACCCTCAAATGGGGTAAGGTTCAAGGCGCAACAGGTTACAATGTATACAGATATGACGGCGTAAACAAAAAGTGGATAAAAGTAAAAACCGTAACCGGCGCAAGCACAACTTCGGCAACAGTATCGGGCTTTACTCCGGGTTCTGTCATCAAGTTCAAGGTAAACGCTTACCTCACCAAGGGAACAAAGACCTATTACGGCAAAACAAACGATTACCTCTATGCAGCCGCAATAGCACCTTGTTCTATCACCAAAAGCCAGTCTTATACCAACAGAGTAGCCTTTGCATGGGACGAAGTCGCAGGCGCAACGGGATATAAGGTTTATGTTTACGATTCCGCAAGCTCAAAGTGGATACTTGTAAAGACCATAACCGACCCAAGCACAACTACAACCGTAGAGAGCGGACTCACCCCGGGCGTTGCATATAAGTTCAAAGTCAACGCCTACCTCACAAAGGGAACAAAGACCTACTATGGCAAGGCAGGAACAACGCTGACCATTGCAGCAAAATAAAAAATATCCAAAAGAACGGCGCCCCCACGCCGTTCTTTTTTTGTCAAAACAAGTTAGGGCGAACATAGTTCGCCCCCCAAAATCCGTGAGCGCAGCGAACACCTTCATTGTCAATTGTCAATTGTCAACTGTCAATTGCTCAATCGTTTTCTCCCATAAACATTGACAGAAATTCCTCGGTGTTGTATAATAAAATTACATTCTGTCAAAGGAGAGCTTCGGTAATGAGCAGAAAAACCATTGCATTGCTTGTGTTTTCATTGGCGCTGTGCGCCGCTTTTTTTGTGCTTGTCGGCGTGATGATGTATAAGTCTGACACTAAAAACCAAACCGCCGCAGAAAGTAAAACAGAGCTAAGCTCCGCCGGCGACAGCAGTGTTCCCGACCAAAGCCAAAGCTCCCACAGCGAGACCGCCGAAGCGTGCAATACCTCGGCAATAACAAAGGCATACCTTTCGGGCGACCCCGATACTCTCAGCGAGCTTGACAGAAAAGTCTACGATAAAGCCTGCGAGATCATCAAAAGCAGCATCTCTCCCGATATGACGGATTTTGAAAAAGAGCTTGCAGTCCACGACTGGCTGATACTCAATTGCAGCTATGATGCAAAAGCTCTGGGCGTCTTTAAATCCCACAGCGAACATTCCGACGACCCCTACGGCGCATTGGTAAACGGCACGGCTATCTGCAAAGGCTATACATCCTCATTTCAGCTGCTTATGGATATGCTTGAAATACCCTGTAAGACCATTTCCGCCGAAGATGAAGACGGCGACGAACACGCATGGAATCTTGTTTGCATCGAGAAAGAGTGGTACTATGTGGACGTTACATGGGACGACCCCGTGCCCGATTACGACGGCAGAGGCGCAGTCCATAAGTATTTCAACGTCACCCAAAGCTTTATGGAGCAGACAGGTCATGTGTGGGACAGCTCCGATCTGCCTGCCGCAGACAGTCTTAAATTCACCTATGTAAATCAGACCGCAGTTTCCGTCTCAGACCTTGACGGGCTTAAAAATGCAGTTTCACGCTGCGTAGAAAATAAGACCTCCGACCTCTATGTTCTTTTCGACGACGATTCTGTAACGCTCCCAAAGAAGATCGGAGAGAGCTTTTCACCCGACAGACGATCTGCGCTTAATGTAAAATACCTTGCGCCGCTGGAAAAAGCCTTCGACGAGTATTATTTCAGATATTCAATAGCAGAGACCGAAAACGGCGTGTGCCTAGCAATACATTTTGATTAAGGAGAGCTTAACTTGAAATTCAGACCATGTATAGATATCCATAACGGACAGGTAAAACAGATAGTCGGCGGTTCTCTTGCCGATAAAGGCAGCTTTGCCAAGGAAAACTTCGTGTCCGCACAGGACGGCGGCTATTACGGCGAGCTTTATAAAAACGCAGGACTTGACGGCGGACATATCATAATATTAAACCCCAAGGATTCCGAGTATTATGAAGCCGACTGTGCCCAGGCATATAAAGCCCTCAGAGCATTTGAAGGCGGATTGCAGATAGGCGGAGGAATAACCGCCGAAAACGCATCCGATTTTCTTAATAAAGGCGCAAGCCATGTTATCGTCACAAGCTATGTTTTCAAAAACGGCGAAGTGAATTTCGATAATCTGAACCGCCTTGTAAGAGCAGTAGGCAAAGACCGTCTTGTGCTGGACCTTTCCTGCCGCCGCCGTGAGGGAAAATATTATATCGTCACCGACCGCTGGCAGAAGTTCACCGATGTTGAGCTTAACGAAAAGAGCATAGAAATGCTTTCTGGCTATTGCGCAGAGTTTCTCGTCCATGCGGTGGACGTTGAGGGAAAGGCAAAGGGCGTTGAAGAAAAGGTAGCATCGCTTTTGGGCGAAAGCTGTCATATCCCCTCAACCTATGCAGGCGGAATATCAAGCTTTGCAGATCTTGATACTCTCCGCAGACTGGGCGGCGGAAAGATAGATTTCACCATAGGCAGCGCTCTTGATATCTTCGGCGGCAGCATGAAATTTGAAGACGTAGTAAGTTTTTGTGTAAGAGAAAGATAAAAATGACCGGAAAGTAATAAAATCAATTGCATTTTTTCACGTCTTATGCTATAATAATATAATGTGTAATTGTAATATAAATCAGACGGACAGCGCTCCGCCTTACACCGATTAAGGAAAGGTGATATATCATGGCAAAAATCAAAGTAGCCGTTGTTTTCGGCGGCAAGTCAAACGAGCATGACGTTTCATTGGTCTCGGCTTCTCACGTTATCAGAAGTATCCCCGATGATAAGTACGACGTCGTTTGTATCGGAATAACAAAAAAAGGAAGATGGATAAAATATATAGGTCCCGTGGAGCAGATAGCCGACGGCAGCTGGGAGCGTCATCCCGATAACGTTGCCTGCGTGCTAAGTCCCGACCCGGTTCATAAGGGCTTTTTGTCGGTAAGCGATGACGGAACAGTACAGAACGTTAAGGTAGATTGTATTTTCCCCGTTCTCCACGGCAGAAACGGCGAGGACGGCAGAATACAAGGCATTTTTGAAATGGCAGAGATACCCTACGTCGGCTGCGACCTGCTTTCGTCGGCAATGTGTATGGATAAGGATATCACCCATACAGTCCTTGAAGCAAACGGCATAAAAACAGCAAAATGGGTAAGGATACTTGACAGCGAGCTTGACGAAAAGCTTGAAGAAAAGTGCGACGAAATGGAGCAGAAGCTTACATATCCCATGTTCGTTAAGCCCTGTAACTGCGGCTCTTCGGTAGGAATTTCAAGAGCCGAAAACAGAGAAGAGCTTGTGGCAGGCATCAAGCTGGCGTTTTCTCACGATAAAAAGGTCATAGTAGAGCAGGGAGTAAACGGCATAGAGTGCGAATGCGCAGTTATGGGCAACGATAAGCCTTTCGCCTCCACAATAGGCGAGGTCTGCTCCGCAAATGCAGATATCTATGATTACGATGCCAAATATAACAATTCGCTGTCTCAGACCATAATTCCCGCAAGAATGAGCGAAACGGCAATAGAAAACCTCCGTGAAACAGCAGTCAGAGCCTATAAAGCAATGGGCTGCCAGGGACTTTCAAGAGTTGACTTCTTCCTGTGCGAAAACGACGAGATAATCCTCAATGAGATAAACACCCTTCCCGGTCATACGCCGATAAGTATGTATCCCCAGCTTATGGAGCATGAGGGAATGGCTCCCCAGGCTCAGGAGGATAAGCTTATAAAGCTTGCTTTGGAAAGGGCGGGAGTCGATTATGAATAATGCGGCGATAGGAGTGTTCGATTCAGGCGTGGGAGGACTTACCTGCGTCAAGGAGCTTACCCGTCTGCTGCCTAACGAGAACATCGTTTATCTCGGCGATACGGCGAGAGTTCCATACGGTACAAAAAGTAAGGAAACTATCGCACATTACGGCAGACAGGATATAAAATTTCTGGAGCAGCACAATGTAAAAATGGTGCTTGTCGCCTGCGGAACGGTCTCCTCAGTGCTGATGACCACCCCCATATTTGAAAACAGCTCCGTCACCGAATACAGCGGAGTTATCTATCCTGCGGTACACGCCGCCTGCGCTGCAACAAAGAATAACAGGATAGGCGTGATAGGTACGCCTGCAACTATCCGCAGCGGCTGCTACGGAAAGGCTATCCATGAGATGAAGCCTGATATCAAGGTGGTGGGCAAAGCCTGCCCAATGTTCGTTCCGCTGGTAGAGAACGGCTATACCGCCGCCGACTGCAAAGTATCAAGAATGATCGCCGAGGAATATCTGGAGGTAATGATAAAGGAAAAGGTGGACACACTTATTCTCGGCTGTACCCATTATCCCATGCTGAAAGATATTATCGCAGGAGTAATGGGAGAGGGAGTAAAGCTTATATCCTCGGGTGCGGAAGTGGCTAAGTACGCCCAGAAGATACTAAGCTATAACGACGCCCTCTGCGACCGTGAGGAGCAGGGTACGCTGGAGCTTTACTGTACCGACAGCGTTGAGCTTTTTGCCGAAAACGCAGATACTTTTCTCGGCAAGAAAGATAATATAAAAATATCAAAATGCAGTCTTGACCTTTTGTGATAGGATAGGCAAAGATTGCGGAAACAGAGGTATGCAGTGAAAAAGGATGTGACCATATCCCTTGTGAGCACTCAGTCGGACGGAGTTGATTCTGAGCAGACCGAGCTTATCACTCAGGGAAGATATAAAAAAACAGCCGACGGCTATGTTCTGTCATATGACGAGACCGAAGCCACAGGCTTTAAGGATTCCGTCACCGAGCTGACGGTAACGGGCAGCGAAAAGGTTGTAATGACAAGAAGCGGAGCAGTTTCTTCAAATCTTGTTATCGAAGCAGGCAAAAAGCATCATTGCCATTACGGAACTCCCTACGGAGAGTTTATGATAGGAGTAAACACCAAGGAAATTAAAAGCTCCGTCACCGAAGAGGGCGGAAGGCTAGAATTTTCTTATGTAATAGATGTAAATTCCAGCTATGTGGGAGATTTCAACATAGCTATAGACGTTACCACCCAGTCATGAGCGTAAAGCAGGCAGATAAATGCCTCATCATATCAGGTCATAAAAACGAAAGGATTGTTTATATATGTCAAATCTCATCAAAGAAGCTTCCCAGCAGGTGCGTGAGCTTGTAATGAACGCTTTGGGCGAATGTGTAGCCGAGGGTATTTTCCCCGCCGAGCCTATCCCGTCCTTTAATGTGGAGATACCGGCAGACCCCAAAAACGGCGATATGTCCACAAATGCAGCAATGGTCTGTGCAAGAGCATTCCGCACCGCTCCCAGAAAGATAGCCGACGCTATATGCGAAAAGCTTTACCTGAACGGCTCGTATTTTGAAAAATGCGAGGTAGCAGGAGCAGGCTTTATAAACTTTTTCTTTTCGGCGGAGTGGTTTTCCGAGGTAGTTGCTTCCGTTCTCGGCGAGGGCGAAAAATACGGCGAGACCGAAACGGGTCACGGCAAGAAGGTGCTTGTTGAGTTCGTTTCGGCAAACCCCACAGGACCTATGCACATAGGCAACGCAAGAGGCGGAGCAATAGGCGACTGTCTTGCCGCAGTTTTGGAAAAAGCAGGCTATGAGGTGTCGAGAGAGTTTTACGTCAACGACGCAGGAAATCAGATAGAAAAGTTCAAGACCTCTCTCGAGGTGAGATATCTCCAGCTGTATAAAGAGGGCATAGAAATGCCTGAGGACGCATATCTGGGTGAGGATATCATCAACCATGCGAAGAATTTCGCCGAGATAAACGGCGATAAATATGTTGAAGCCGACAGCGAGGAAAGACGTCAGGCTCTCTGCGATTACGCTCTGCCCATAAACATTGCAGGACTTGAAAGAGACCTTGGCAAATACCGCATAACCTACGACAAGTGGTTCAGAGAAAGCGAGCTTCACAACAGCGGCGCAGTGACCGACATAGTTGAAAAGCTGAAAGCAAGCGGCTATACCTATGAAACCGAGGGCGCACTGTGGTTCAAGTCCTCCGAGCTTGGCGACGAAAAGGACAGAGTTCTGGTCCGTGCCAACGGTATCCCCACATATTTTGTTCCCGACATCGCATACCATTACAACAAGCTCGTTACAAGAGGCTATGACATTGCAATAGACATTCTCGGCGCAGACCACCACGGCTATATCCCAAGAATGAAAGCCGCCATGCAGGCTCTTGGAGTTGACCCCAACAAGCTTGATATGGTCATCATGCAGATGGTCAACCTTGTGAAAAACGGCGAGAAATATAAGCTTTCAAAGCGCTCGGGCAAGGCGGTAACACTTTCCACCCTGCTTGACGAGATCCCTATAGACGCAGCAAGATTTTTCTTCAATCTGAGAGAGCCTAATTCTCACTTTGACTTTGACCTTGACCTTGCGGTATCACAGTCGTCGCAGAACCCTGTTTACTATGTTCAGTATGCTCATGCAAGGATCTGCTCCGTACTGCGCAAGCTTGAAGAGGAGGGCATCGAGATAACCGCTCCCTGCCGTGAGAACCTTTCAAAGCTCACCGCACCTGAAGAGGTAGAGATGATAAAATACATGGCAACTCTGCCAAACGTGATCGACGAGTCGGCTAAGAATTACGACCCTGCAAGGATAACACGCTACGTTCTCGACCTTGCCACAATGTACCATAAATTCTATACCAACTGCCGCATAATGGGCGAGCCTGACGACGTTCTTCAGGCGAGAGTATCTCTGTCGCTTGCAGTAAAGCAGGTCATCAAGAACATTCTTGATATGCTGAAAATAACCTGCCCCGAAAGCATGTGATGCAATTGAAAGTTGACAATTAGTCTGTAAATCAAAAAAGGCGGTCATCGACCGTCTTTTTTATCTTGTAGGGGCGAACTGTGTTCGCCCGTTTTTGGTATACGCATAGATTTAGTTGCCTATTCTTCAAGATTTCTTATGTAGTGGAAAAGATACTGCTGGGCGATGCCCTCATAGCCTTTCATGCAGTCGGGGAGTCCGTTGGGATACCAGCGTTCCATTACACGCTTTATCCAAACGTCCATAGGAAAAGCCTCCGTGCGGTACATACCGTACAGCAGAGCACATTCGGCAACCTTGGGACCCACGCCCTTTATGGTCATGAGAGCCTTTCTGGCGTCCTCTATGGGCATTTGTGCCACCTCGTCAAGCAAAAGATCGCCGCCCGTGACCTTTCCCACAGCGTCAACAAGATATTTCGCACGAAATCCCGACCGCAGAAAGCCCAGACTTTCGGCAGTTTCCTGCTTCATGTCCTCTGCCGACGGATATCCGCCGTAGTGCTCGGTAAGCCTGCCGATAATGCCTTTTATCCTTGGAATGTTGTTGTTCTGCGAAATGATAAACGAGGAAAGCGCCTCCCACTTGTCCTGACGGAGGATCCTTATGCCCCCTGCAAAAGCGCAGGCTTTTGACATTGTTTCGTCCTCGGAAAAACGCTTTTTCAATTCCCCGTAGTCAGTGGACAAGTCCAAATAATTGTACCATTTATCCAGAAAATCACGCTCTGTCGTGTTTTTCAGTCTGAAAATGTGTTTCTGCCTGTCCTCCCGGCAAATAGTCAGGGGAGTGTTCAGATAATGCCCGGAATAGGTGTTATCATCCACCTTCTGCCAGCGAAACGCCTGACCGCAGTCAAGAGTTTCATCAAGGTCAAAGTCGGGCTGCTCCAGAAGAATATCGCCGCCGTCGATTTTATATTCCATAAAAATTTCTCCTTATCTATTGAAAAATCCGGATAAAGATATTATACTATAAATAAAGACAAATTTCAATATAATTTGGAGGACTGACATGAGAGAAAGCATATTGACCATACCCATAAACGAAATATTCGAGCCAAAATGCGGCTGTCCCATATGCCGCATGAGGGATACCCTTGAGCAGCATACCATCGAGTACATAATGGGCGCCGCAATGATGGAGCCTGACGTCCGCATGGAAACCAACAGACTGGGCTTTTGCAAAACTGACTTCGAGCAGATGAGAGACTGCAAAAACCGACTTTCGCTGGCGCTTATGCTCCAGTCCCATTTGCAGGATATCCAGAAGCATATCTTCGACCGCAAGAGCATTTTCGAGGGCAAAACAGCCAAGCAGAAAAAAGTGTCGGCTATTAACAACGAGTGCTTTGTCTGCTCAAAGATCGAGTGGGGAATGTCAAGGCTCATGGTAACGCTTTTTGAAATGTTCGAGAAATCACGGGAGTTCCGAGAGCTGTTTTCAGAGCAGGAAATGCTGTGTATGCCCCATTACGACCTGCTTGTGAGTATGTCGGCGGACAGCATAGATAAAAAGTGGCAGAAGCAGTTTATCAACGCCTGCGGAGAGCTTACCAAAAAATATCTTGATTCGCTGGAGCATGATATCTCCCATTACTGCAAAATGTATGATTACCGAAATTCAGGCAAGGATGCCGACTGGGGCAACTCAAAGGATTCAATTGAAAGAGCGATAAAGTTTCTCACCACCAGATAGGTTACGGAATCGTTACAGAAATTACAACGGCTTTTATTCATTCAAGCGGATAAAAGTCTTGTTTTTTGTACAGTTGAACTTCAAAGCGGACAGCTTTAAGCCTTGCGGCTCAACAGGGAGATTTTTTGGACTAAAGAAAATAATTTCTGAAATTTTCGCCGAACAAATTAATATTGCCGTGAAAGTTGTGTAAAATCGGCGTTTGTAAAAAACGAAAAAATTAAGATTGTTGAAATTCATTATTTGTTCATCTTTGTAACCTTATAAAATCCCATAAAAAGTAAATTTCAAACGTTTCATGTACGTTTTTTCAGACAAAAATACTTTTCAACAATCCGCAGAGCCTTAAAAACTCCGTAGTTTTCAACGATTTCAACAGGTTTTTCAACAACTTTCAAAGCAGAAAAACGGTTTTCAACATTACTTTTCAACATTTTCTTGAAAAACGGCTGCTTAAAATGAATTTTCCAGCCAATAATAACTGTGCAGACCAAATATAAGAAAATTGGAGTGTTGAAAATAAATGATTCGAGGTATAAATAAACAAATCATTGAGATAAAATGTACAAATAATGAATACTTTGAAAAGATATTGTTATTTGTAAAAGGCGAAAAGTCTGATTCTCCCAGTTCGATTTTACATGAACAGGCGCTCAGCTATTGCGCTCCGTTCGCAGCACCGAATAAGAGAAAAAGACGCGGCAGGATAAATAAAGCAGCCCTGACCATAGTACTTTTGAGCCTCTTGGGACTTGCGGCAGGAATAATGACAGCCGCATTGCTGCTGTGACGACGTACAGTGTTCCCACCCGGCTCAAAATTACAGCAAAGGAAATCTGTGCGTAAAAAATCATAACTCAAATTTGTTGAAAATGTATAAAGTGTGCTAAAAATCTTCAAAGGCTATTGGCTTTTGAGGGTTTTTGTGTTATACTTAAATGTAAATAGTGCTTTCCGTCAGAAAAGTGAAAGCGTTTTGTTGAGGAATTTGCAGCTTATGGAAAAGAGATCTTTTGATAAAAAAAACCGCAGCAGCGGAAGATACGATAAAAAAGAGCGTGAACGCACCGCAGAAAACGAGCCGGAGCAGGATCTGATAATCGGCAGAAATCCCGTTATCGAAGCTCTAAAGGCGGACAAGCTCATAGACGTTATTTTCGTAAACTCCGAAGCAGGCGGTTCAATATCGATTATATGCAAAATGGCTAAGGACAAAGGCGTGCTTGTAAAGCAGGTCAACGAGCAGAAGCTTACAAGCATGAGCAGGGGAGCTTCCCATCAGGGCGTCATCGCAATGGGCGCCTGCGCCGAATATGTACAGCCGGAGGATATTCTGAAGATCGCCGAGGAAAAGGGCGAAGACCCGTTTGTGATCATCTGCGACGAGATAGAAGACCCTCATAATCTGGGTGCGATAATCAGAACGGCGGAAGCGGCAGGAGCTCATGGAATTATAATTCCAAAGAGAAGAAGCGCTTCGCTTAACCATACCGTCTTCAAGACCTCCGCAGGTGCGGCAAGCTGGCTGCCTGTGGCAAGAGTTGCAAATCTTGCAGCCGCCGTTGATATGCTCAAGGAGCATGGCGTGTGGATATACGGTACCGACGGCGCAGGAGAGGATTACGCAGGCGTTGACCTTACAGGCCCCATAGGACTTGTGGTAGGCTCTGAGGGCTTCGGAATGGGCAGGCTCATGAAGGATAAATGCGACTTTCTGCTGCGGCTTCCCATGGCAGGCAAAATAACGTCGCTGAATGCGTCGGTAGCCGCAGGAATATTTATGTATGAAATAGTAAGACAGCGCAGAGGCTGAGCTTCCGACGGCGTTCAGCAAGCCGTTTGTATAGGTCAAGTAGTTTAAGGAGTGAGAATTTTGGCTGATAAATTTTCGTTAGACGATATCGTCGCCGAATATACAGGCAGGTCTGCCGGTAAAAACGGCGATGACGGCGATATCAGCGTTGATGATATCATAGAAGAGGCTAATAATGAGATAAGGTCGGAGGATCAGACCCAAGACGCCGCCGAAAGCGTCCATGAAAGCATTTTTACCGCTTCCGAATCGGAAAAAGAAAACGAGGAAGAAAAAGAGGAGCAGGAGATCTCCCCCATAATCCCGGAAGAACCCGAAAAACCCGAAGAGCCGGAAGAGCCTGCTGAGGAGATGCAGGATATCTCTTTTGAAAATCCGGCAAAAACGCTTTTTGAAAAACAAGCTGCGGAAAATAAGCAGGACGATGAAACATCTGCCGACGACGAAGAAGAAAAGCGCAGCGAGGGCAGAAATGCCGAAAACGCCCGTATGATCGAAAATCTTATGAAGCTCAAAAAGGAAAGAGGCACCGTCAAGAAAAATGCTGACGTTACCCCTGTAAGCCGTGCCAACGTAAAGGATATCGACATGGGTCTGACAGGAAAAATAATCCCCAAGACCGAGGAGATAGAGCGTGTCACCGATATCCCCAAGGACGCTACATACGAGGAAAAATCACGTCTGCTGTCCGAAAGACGTCAGAAAAAGGTTGAAGGCTTCAGACTTAAAGCGTCGGGCGACAAGGCTCAGGAAAAGGACGAAAAGCAGAGCAAAAGCTCAGGTCAGAAGGAGTTTGAAAGCTTTGATGAAGCTCCGAAGATTCTCAGCGATATACTCCAGGTAAAGAATAATCTTGTTATGCGTATGTGCGTGCTGATGTTCACGGGAGTTTTCAGCCTGCTCATCACGCTGGCAAACGATTTCGGACTTCCGCTTGTGAAGATATTCGATAAGACCATGAGCCCCTCCGCATACCTTTTCACAAATACTATCCTTGGACTTGTTTCCATAGCCGTTTCCTATACCGTTCTTTCGGAGGGTATAAAGAATATATTCAAGCGCCGTGCCGACTGCGACAGCATTGCGGCAATAGGCATATGCATTTCGGTGGTGGCAGGTATCATCACTCTGTTCGAGCCGACTATAGTCCGTGAAGGCTTTTATCATGTCTATACCTCCGCCGCCATATTCGGACTCATCTTCAATACGCTTGGCAAGCTTATGATAGTCAAGCGCACCGAGAGAAATTTCCGTTTCGTGGCAGGAGATTATGAAAGATACGCTCTTGTCAACGTTAAAAACGAGGACGTTGCAAGCAAGTTCACCAAAGGCTCGCTCAACGATTTCCCCGAGCTTGCCACAATGAAAAAGACCGAGTTTGTGGGCGACTTCATGAAAAATTCCTACTGTGCAGACATCTCTGACGTTTTCGCAAAGAAAGCCGCTCCCCTTGTCCTTGCTGCAGGAGTAGTCGTAGGACTGCTTTCGCTGTTCTTTGAAAAGGGCACATCGGGCAGCACCGAGAAGATATTCAATCTTCTTGCGGTAATGTCGGGAACAATATCCCTCTGTTCATCCTTTGCGCTGATGCTTGTGGTAAACGTCCCTATGGGCAGAGGTCAGAAGAAGTTCCTGCAACATTCGGGCGTAATGCTTGGCTATTCGTCGGTGGAAGAGTTTGCCGATACAAATTCGGTGCTTGTTGACGCCGAGCAGCTTTTCCCCAACGGCATGGTGGACTTTGTAAACCTCAAACTTCTCAGCTCCACAAAGATCGAGGATTGTATACTTATGGCAGCAAGCCTTGCCTGTCAGGCAGGAAGCGTTTTGCAGCCCACATTCTATAAAATGCTCAGAGGCAAGACCGAAATGCTCTATCCCGTAGAAAGCTATATCTACGAGGACGGTCTGGGACTTTCGGGCTGGATAGAGAATAAGCGAGTTCTTCTCGGAACTAGAGAGCTTATGGAGAACCATTCCATAGAGGGGATCCCCACAAGAGCAAAGGAGCAGGAATACGCAAAGGGCAACATAGTGCTTTACCTGTCCGTGTCGGGAGTTGTGTCAACTCTGTTCGTTGTTCAGGCAAACGCCAGCCTTTCGGTAACAAGATGGCTTCAGGAGCTTGAAAAAGAGGGTATCACCACAGTTATCCGCACGGTGGACGGCTTTATAGACCTTAACTTCCTGTCGGAGCTTTTCGGCGTGTCACCGTCGGCGTTGAAGCTTCTGCCGTTCAGATATCATAAGGATTACGAAAACGAGACTGAGTATGTTCCGAAAATATCGTCATCAATGCTCTGTTCGGGACATTTCCCGTCCTTTGCAATGCTGATAATCGGCTCAAAGAGGCTTAAATTCCTGTCCAATCTGGGAATAGCGCTGCAAACGGGCGCAGCCGCACTTGGCGCAGCCATAGCGCTGATAATGACTCTGCTTGGCTCATTCTCGCAGGTAACGCCGTCGCTGGTAATAGGCTATAACATGATATTTGTTATCCTCACGCTTCTTATCCAGCATATCAGGAAGATATAACGCAAATCCGATGCACAATTCGGCTTTCGGTAATAATCTCAATATAAAAACAACAGGGATATTCATCTGAATATCCCTGTTTTGATTGTGAAAAACTGGTTTATGAGGCAGAATAAGGGGAAGCCCTCTATCGCAGGGCTTCCCCTCTTTCAAAACAGTCCACCGGAC